>JAAFHO010000950.1 GCA_013297575.1 Chitinophagales bacterium | reverse complement strand
CACCTCTGCTCCGTTCTCCGCGCATGCCACGCCATTGCACGTTGCGCCCAATCCAAGTACCGATTTTGCCCAAATTACGTTTTCACTCCACGAATCATCTATGGTTTCGGTCATTATTTACGACATCATGGGCAATGCCATAGCCACAGTTGCCAATACCCAGCAATTATCCGCTGGTGATTATACCTACCCCGTTCAAATTGAAAACCTGCCATCTGGCATTTATTTTTGTACGTTAAAGGCTCAAGATTACATAAACACAGTAAAATTATCGGTTGTTGGAAAATAAAACCGAACAACCTATTGCCAAGGGAACTGCTGATTTTTTTATTAGCGGTTTCCTTGGTATATGGAGGGTGTTATCGATATGGGGTTGGGGATACCGCATTTCAACACGGAAGTGGAGCAAATGAATTTGGCTCTAGTGTCAATTAATAGTCCAACCCAAAAGGCTATGATAGCTTCCATAAGATGCTCTCATTGTTGCGTTCATTTCTATTATCTTTTAGTTATGCTTGTTTGCTTATTTCTTGCATTTCCGGTTGTATTCGTTATGGGTGTTATCATTATTGCTGATAACAGTTAGTACATGCGGCGTGGCGGCGTTTAGCCGATACGATCGTCATATACATTGTTCTACGGCGTATTTTATATTTCTTTCTTCGATTTGCAGATGTCCATCATGGGTTCGTACTTCTCTTTTAATCCAATTGCCTAATTCGTCGTAAGTATAAGAGATGTCCCATTTCCAACTGTTTCGAAAATCTTGAAGTTGAGTCAAGTTGTATTTACCATCATAACTCAATTTTGCAAGTTGATTGTGCTCCCCGATCTTATTATATTCCCAAACTTCAACTAAATAACCATTTGAGTCATATTTGTAATAGGTATTACAACTCGTTTCCTTGTCATCTATTCTCAAGTGACTTTCAATATTTCCGTTATCAAAGTATTGGAACTTTTGATCAAAAAATCTGACTTGGCTATTCCCTCGAGATCTGGTTTCTAACTTTATTTCTACTACTTGATTCTTTTCATTGAAGAGCGTTTCTGTCCTTTCTACTCCAAATTGGTTTTTCTCTGTGGATACAGTTTTTATTAAATTATTTTCTGACGAATAATGATAATTTACGACTTCAGAGTGTTTGTCGTTAAAGAAATATGTTTTAATCAATTTCCCATTTCTATAGAGCCTATTATTATTGTTTCCAAATACGTACTCTGAATAATCTTTATATTTAATTAGTCGATAATGATTTTGAGTGACCTCTTGGTGGTGTAAACTGCTTTTTTCGGTTTTCAATATGTTGAAGAATTCATCATACTCAAATGTTGAAATATCCTTTTCTTCACCTTCACTATCAAAAGAGATGACTCTCAAAATTGCATTATTCTTAAAATCGGAATAATCGATTCTTACCCTGATACTTTTGTCTTCATTAAAAAATAGCATTGATGCAATTGATTTGTCATCATTGAAAATAAAGGATTTGGAATGACCAAATTTAATTTCGTTTATTGTTTTGTCTAAAGTTGATAATGTATATGTTAATTCTCGAACTTCTCCAGATAAGTTCATCAAATTTACAAGATCATGCTTGTTAAAATTTTTATGATTAAAACCATTTCTTATTAAGAAATCACTTTTTAGTTGAACCCCAGTTCTTTCGAGAATATCCATTTATTTCATTTTTGATATGCAGCAGACTTCCTCATTAAAGTTGACACTTAAATAAGATTAAGCAGCCTTTTTTAATGTTTTTTCAACAAAGAACAAACCATTAGAAGCAAGCCACAAATATATGACAATCCGGTTCATATCCACAACTGTATTAACAAAATAATTATTTTATTTTAGTTTTCATGTTTTGTCTATACATTCTAAGTTATTTTGCTGCATTCGTGTCACGAATAGACCATTATTATTACAAAGATCAACGCCATTTTAAGGGTGAAGTGCGTAGCCTAGCTGCAACGTAAACTCATTTCCATTCAACCTGACTGCTGGGCTGTACCTATGCCCCCCCACGCCCCCTCCAAAATCCCCAAAAAACGTCGTATCTTCGCGCCCAATTATGACAAAAGAACGCCTATTTACGCCCTATCAAACCTTTGTTATTGCAGTACTGGCCCTGCTGCAATTTGCTATTGTACT
>JAAFHO010000951.1 GCA_013297575.1 Chitinophagales bacterium | reverse complement strand
GTTGAAATACTGACCATTTTCAGTACAAATAAAACTCCCTGCAATAGCCGAACCAGTTTGCTTCGACTGCTCTTTCATCCATTGAAATGTTGCGCCATCTGGTGCTTCAGCGAGGGTTTCGGCGTTCATCGAAAAACCCGTAGAAAACATCTCTGGTAAGATGATAATATCGGAATTATGCGTCAGCGGTTTTATTTTTGCCGCCAACATGGTGCGATTTGCTTCGGCTTGCTCCCAGTGTAGTGCAGTTTGAATAAATGAAATTTTCATACTGCAAAAGTAGGAGAATTATAGCAACTAAACTATCCGAATTCGGGATGCTTTTAAGCAACCGTTTTTTGTCCCACATAAATAAAATACCGCCACCAGCCAAAATATGCCTTATGTACCGATTGATGAACTGCCGAAAACCGCGTTGCAGCAAAAGGCAACAAATGGCCGTCCATTCGTACGTGGTTAAATCCCATCCAACGTTCCATCCACTTAAAAGGTGTATCGTGAAAATCCACGATAGCGATATATCCACCTACTGGCAAATCTTTCCAAGCTTGCTCAATGGCTGCTTCCCAACCCGGATTGAACATGGTGAGCGCGTAAGAGCATAAAATTACCTGTGGCGTAGTAGGTAATTCCGAGGGGTACGCTGTTTCTAATAATTGTACGCGATGTTGGTTTTGGATCAGCGTTTTTGCCGCTTTTTCGAGCATATCCCTTGAAACATCAATTCCAAATAGTTGGGCAGATGGAAATTGATTGGCCAACTGATCTAAATTTCTACCGGTTCCGCAGCCAATTTCTAAAAACGTAGCATTTGCCGTTTTTTCGATGGGTATTTGCTTCAAAACCTGATTTCTTCCCCATAAAAACGACCAGCGAGTAGCGTCATAAATAATGGCATGTAGCCTATAATACCTGCGCATGGCAGCCGATTGAACCGTGGTGTTAGAGAGGCTACCTTGTATTTCAATATTCATATTATGACTTAATAGTACCGATCCAAGTACTAGCATAAGTACCTACTCGGTCGTGTGATTGAGCAGCTTTTGCAGCATCCAAGTCCCAATTCATACGTTCTTGTACAAAATCGGGTAAAAAATCGGGGTTGAAAGATGCCGAACGGAATAAGACTTTAGCATTTGGTGCAGCATTGGCAAAGATAAGTTGCCATTCTTCTATCAAAGCAGGTTTTAAATGAGTAGCCAACCAATCTTGGTGATCCAATAATACAAAGTGGGTATATTGACCGGGGTTTTCTTTATAAAATGTATTCAAATAGCAGGTATGTGTTTGAATACGTTCGGCACGTTGTTGCAAAGTAGTAAAATATTCTGGCTTTAGGTAATTGGGGCAACACACTGGTGTATAACGGCCATAAAAATACAAACGCCAAAAATAATTATCGTGTAATGGTAACCCCATAAATACCTGACGCAAGCAAGAGCGGATATATCCAGCCATACCATCTGTGAATAATTCCGAAGCCAACAATTGCTGGCTTTTTGGAACACCCAACATACTTTGCACTAAATGTTGTTTCATGGCCCAACGCAAAAAGCGATTGAGGAAACGTGGCTCCAGCAAACTGTATAAATTGCACTGTTCTTCCATTGTTTGGGACTCAAACATGCGTCGGGTTACTTTCGACGCTTCGGGTTGGGTTTTGAACCATTGCCGAATGAGCCAAGCCATTGCACCGCTACTTCCGTGCCAATAAAAAGATGGACGTAAACCTGTACCGCTAAAGATATTGATATTTTTATCCCAATAACGGCGAACTGGCCCTGCTTCTAATGCATCGCGTACACCTTTATTGTAGTAAACATCGTAATAATGGGGAGTGGCACCGGTTCCAAAAAAATCAAATAGTTGTTGGTGATTGGCTGCTTTAAAAAAGCCTTTTTTAAGTTCCAGCAGTGCATTTTGACGCGGATTGATATCGACGCAATGTATTGCTTTCGGATTATCCAACAGATAGTCCAAAGCATTACAACCAGCACTCGTAATCATAACCACCTTACTATCTTCATTCAATTGTAATAAAGCACGATCGCAACGGGGATCTTCCCAACAGGTATTATACACTAAATTGCCATGATGCACCTGATGGAAAACCTGTTCTCTCAATTGATGTGCTATTGTAGATATCCGCATATTT
>JAAFHO010000952.1 GCA_013297575.1 Chitinophagales bacterium | reverse complement strand
TCGCCACATCCAACCTCGGGTGCAACCCGATGCGCCCCCTACCCGATGCGCACCTACCCGATGATCCCGATGACCACGTATCATTCCAACAACAAATCCTTCAAAGGTTGAATAAAATGATCAATATCACCAGCGCCCATAGTCAGCAAAATGCGCGGCTGGTTATTTTTTATAAAATCCAGTAAATCAGCCTTTTGCACGACTTGTTTATGACTAGAATTCATTTTTCCCAAAATAAGTTCCGAGTTCACACCCGGCATCGGCAATTCGCGCGCAGGATAAATCGGCAACAAAACGCAAACATCCAATTGATCCAAAGCGGCAGCAAACGCATCTGCAAAATCACGAGTCCGCGAAAACAAATGCGGCTGAAAAACGCCCATTACCGGAATACCAGGATACAAAGAATGCACCGCTTGAATCGTAGCCTCCAATTCCGCCGGATGATGCGCATAATCGTCGATATAAATCGTCTTATCGGTACGTGCAATATATTCAAAGCGGCGTTTCACCCCTTTAAACTGCTCCACAGCAGCCGGAATTTTAGTGATATCGCCACCAGCGTACAAAGCAGCAGCGATAGCCGCTGTCATATTGCGCACATTATGCAACCCTGGATAAGGCAATCTTAGTCCCTTCAAAATACCATGATGCGGCGTTTGCAGGTCAAAAACAGTGTATCCAACCACTACTTCAATATTGTGGGCATTATACGTACCTTGATTCGTACCAAAAGTATGTACAACTGCATCCGTTTCCCAATCCGTATTATCATCCTTTACATCAGGTGTTTGGAGGAGCAGCAAGCCCCCTTTATTCACCTGACGGGCAAACTGCTCATAAGATTTGCGCACATCGGCCTCCGTACCATAAATATCCAAATGATCGGCATCTACGGAATTAATAATAGCCACTTCAGGGTACAGTTGCAAAAAAGACCGATCGTATTCATCGGCTTCCACCACCACCCAGTCGCTATCTCCTTCTATAAAATTGCTCCCCATATTACCCGATATTCCGCCCACAAACGCCGTAATATCGACACCCGTTGCGCGCAACAACCAAGCCGTCATGGTACTCGTGGTTGTTTTACCATGCGTACCACCGATAGCGATGCAACGCTTTGCTTTACTGATCATTCCGAGTACTTCGGCGCGTTTTTTCAGCGGCACATCGCTATTTCGGAACCAATTAAGTTCGCTATGATCGTTTGGTACAGCCGGCGTCCAAATGGCAAGATCAACACCTTCTGGTATAAACTTTATATCATCTTCATAGTGGATATGCATACCCGCCTGCGCGAGTGCGCGAGTGAGGTCGGTTTCGGTACGGTCGTAGCCATGTACTTCCGCACCATGTTTGTGGTAGTACCGCGCCAATGCTGACATACCGATGCCGCCAATGCCTATGAAATAAACTTTATCGCTCATTTTAAATTAATTATGCTTGGATTATATCTAAAACCGTTTCAGCAATTGCTATAGCGGCGTTTGGTTTTCCTAATGGTCTGATGGCTTCGCTCAGGCCAAAAGCGAGTGCTTCATTGTCTAAAATGAGCAAAGCCTCTGGAATAAGTTTTTCAGCAGCATCCACATCTCGAATAATACGGGCTGCCCCGATTTGCGACAAAGCCAGCGCATTCTTCGTTTGGTGGTCTTCCGATACGTTGGGTGAAGGCACCAAAATCGTTGCCACACCGACAATACACAATTCGCTGATCGTTAAAGCACCTGCCCTAGCCACTACCACATCAGCAGCGGCGTAGGCCAAATCGGCTCGATCTACGAAGGGTAATAGTTTAACATTAGGTAATTTGGCCACTTCGCTCCCCATGACCATTTCGTGGTAATAGCGGCCACATTGCCAAATTACATTGGGTGCATCCGGGGCAGACAATGCTTCTAATGCGCCCATTACTGCTTCATTCAAGGTTCTTGCACCCAGACTTCCGCCAGTGATATAAATCGTTTTTTTAGAGGGATCAAGACCAAAATGCTTAATTCCTTCTTGTTTTTTAGTGCCTATATTTACTATATCTTGGCGAACAGGATTACCTGTATGGTAAATTTTATCTGCCGGAAACCATTGTTCTAAGCCTTCATAAGCGACGCATATTTTAGTTGCTTTTTTGGCCAAAATTTTATTGGTAATGCCT
>JAAFHO010000095.1 GCA_013297575.1 Chitinophagales bacterium | reverse complement strand
CACATCCTTTAAATTATCACCACGATTTGCTGCATTGTATCGCATTGATTCTGCTTCTTGTATTTTCGCTAATGCATCTCAAAGCTACAAACAGTTCAATTATTATCAACTAAGGAATACTTTTGGGTATTTTGATACGGCTGGATTGAAGGGCATAATTCCTTATGTTTATACCGTAGAAGGTGACTATGTATGGGACGCAGTCGAAACTTTCCGAAGTGCCGAACTCGGCTATCGAAGAAAAAAATCCGAAATCGTCTTTTTTGCGCAACAAGGTTATAATATGGGCCGCGATGGCTATTTTAGACCCGGTCAAACCTATAATTTCCTTGGTGGTTATTATACTAACCAAGGATTGTCCCATCAAATATGGGGTATTCAAGCACGTATAGTGCGCGAAAATACAAAGGAAATAAATAGAAAAGGTAAGTTAGAACGCAATGTGACTTGGCGGAACGAACTATTTGTACAATACTCAAGAGGTAAGGAATGGTTTGGTTTAAACATAAGTTCAACGGATGAAATCAGGAATTTTCCTAAATTTATTACTCAGTTTAGGTCTTCAGGGCGTACTGGCCGCCTACAATTTACGGTGGCGGCCAATGGTCAATCATCGGTGCTACCTAAAAGTGTGCGTTTCGCTGAATTGTGGACGCAGTATGGGAGAGTGTATGATCGTTATCCTAGATTTACAACCTGGGACTTACTACTCCGTTTTTACTTGAACAAAAATTTTGTACTCTATTTCAATACCGTCAATGTTTTCAACAAAAAAACCTATGGAATTGATGCCAGCGGTTCTATTGACGACCTACTTGCTCCACTTCAACAACGCCGCCAAATGCGCTTTGGTATCAATTACAACATGAATTAAAATGAATATAAAACCTTTGCCTCTCTTATCTCCTCGTGTCGAACTCGTGCCATCTATGCAAGATTTGGCGGTGCAAGTAAAAGATGAAATCAATACTTATATGTCCAATGGCTGGTACAAACAAATGGAATCTAGCATTTGTATTTACCAAATAGCGGCTAAAGGACATATCCATACCGGGGTTTTGGCGTTGAATGATATCCACGATTTTGACCAAGGGAAAATTAAAAAACACGAAAAAACACTGACCAAAAGAGAAGAGGAGTATTTTGAGTTATTGTGCCGCTGGAAGGCGGTGATTAAACCAGTTTTGCTCACTTTTGCCCCAAATCCCGATTTGACCACTTGGATTAATGCCTATTTGAGTGTCCATACCAGTAGTTTTAACATAGCAATACCTGAATACGACGAAGTACACAGTTATTGGCTGGTAACTGATCCATCCAAAATTACAGATATAAAAGCGATTTTTGAAAAAATTCCAGCGGTTTATATTGCTGACGGCCACCACCGTACTACCGCTATCGCCAATATGCACAAACGAACAGATGAAGAAAAGCAGGGTCTGGATTTTAGCCACCTGTTTGCAGCTTATTTCCCCGATGACCAATTGGATATCTTAGGGTATCATCGTGTTGTAGCCCTAGACAATGAAGCAGCAGCAGAGCAGTTTATTGTATCTATTAAGGATAAATTTGGCCTAGTAGTGTTGCAAGAACCACGCTTACCTTTACACAAACGCGAGGTAATAGTGGTATATCAGGGGCAATTTTATGCTTTGGATTTTTCAGTTCATAACCCAAAATCCGAGGCTTTTCCCGCTGTTCATGATTCATATACCCTCGATACGGCCTTATTAAATGATTTAGTATTTAACGATATATTAGGCGTGGAAAATGTGCGTTCGGACAAACGCATCACCTATTTGGATGGTGCAAGTGGATGGACAGGAATGCTTCAAACTACCCAACAAGACCATAAAAAAATCGGCTTTTTACTCTTTCCGGTTGCCATTGGAGACCTTTATCATTTATCCGATCAAGGCGATAGTTTGCCACCCAAAAGCACGTGGTTTGAGCCTAGGATTAGGAGCGGATTGGCGGTTTGTAGTTTGTTGAAATAGTGGCATTTTTATGCTCGATAAACTGGAAAAGTAAATCAATATTTTTGAACAATCAATTATCATTCAATATGAAAAAACTATTACTTTTCTCGCTCCTATTGTGTTGCTTTGCCAACACAATACAGGCACAAACCCCCAAAGATGCAACTGTCGCTATCACGGCAACTGCGACTACAAATCCAGCCAAAATTGTATTGTCTTGGCCCAATCCAACAGCCACCGACCTTATCCTACGCCGCAGGAAAAAAGGACAAGCAGGAGGAACATGGACGCAATTGCTCAACGCAACGGCTTCTACCACAGGTACTTACGAAGATACCAATGTGGAATTGGGTAGTACTTACGAGTATTCCATCCGTAAAACAGCCAACGGTGTCACCGCTCGTGGGTTTGCACATGTGGCTGTGTTAGCGCCATTGGTGGATTATCGAGGCAAAATTATTGTGTTTATTGATTCCGCAGCCGCCGAAGAAATTGGCCTCGAACTCAAGATCTTCAAAGATGCTATGCGTGGCGATGGATGGCAACCTATGCCCCATAAAACAGGTGTCTACGCAACTGTGCAAAGCGTTAAAAATCAAATTATTGCAGATTATAACGCCGATCCTACCAATGTTAAAGCCGTACTTCTAATTGGCCCGGTACCTGTGCCTTATTCGGGTAATACCAATTGGGATGGCCACGCAGAGCACAATGGCGCATGGCCAGCCGATAGCTATTATGGCGACGTCAATGGCAATTGGACCGATGCAAGTATCAATAATACCACAGCGGCGCGTGCGGCCAATAAAAATGTACCCGGTGATGGCAAATTTGACCAAAGTGTAATGCCTTCTGCCGCTGAATTAATGGTTGGGCGCATTGATTTTAGTCGGCTCAACACGGCTACTTTCGGGGCCACGCCAAACGAGTTATTGAAGCGATATTTCTTAAAAAGTGCGCGTTGGCGTACCAAGCAATATACGGTGAGCAATAATGCCATTGTGGATGATAATTTTGGTTATTTTGGGGGCGAGTCCTTTGCTTCCAATGGTTTCCGAAATGCTTATCCGTTGGTAGGCGAGGGTAATGTAATCACAGGTGACTTACTGGCAGATACCGGTGATGCATCCTTTTTGATGGGTTATGGCACCGGGCCAGGTTCATATACCAGTGCTGGGGGCGTTGGATCAAGCAGCGATTTTGCCCAAGATTCGATTAATATCGTTTTTTCCAATATTTTCGGTAGCTATCACGGCGATTGGGACTATGAGGGTAATCCTTTAATGCCATCTGTACTAGCGACCAAAGGTGGGGTTTTGAGTTGTGGTTGGGCAGGTCGTCCCAATTGGTTTTTGCAAGGAATGGCCTCCGGCGAAACGGTTGGTTATTGTGTAAAAGAAACCCAAAATGCACAATTTAACAACGAATACAGTTCAAATTTTGGCACGAGTGGTGCGCATGTTTCTTTATTGGGCGACCCAACTACCCGTGCTCAGATCGTAGCACCAGTAGCGGGTTTGGGTGCTGCAAGTACGTGTTCAAACATCCAACTTGCTTGGGGTGCATCACCGGATACTGCCATTTTAGGTTATCATATTTATCGTGCATTGGGTTTGGATGGGCCTTATAACCGATTGACAACCAATCTAGTAACGGATTTGAAATGGACGGATGACGCTCCCTTAGCAGATACTTTATTTTATCAAGTTCGGGCAATACGCGTAGATCATACGCCCGGCGGTGGCATGTTTTACAATAATAGTATAGGCTTAATTGAGCGGATTATTTTTGTACCGGGTATTGCTCCAACGGTCGATATTATTGCTGATGGTACTTTGACCTGTAATAATACGACGGTTGTTTTAACGGCTTTTGCGGCGAATCCAACACCCACTCAGTTTACTTTTCAATGGGCGGGTAGTTCGGGTGTTATACTAAGTACTGAGGCAACGTTAACTGTTTCACAACCAGGTGTTTATACCGTAACAGTAACTAATTTGGCGGGATGCACATCTAAATTCAGTACTACAGTTGTTGGTGATTTTAACGTCCCTATTGTTAGTTTGCCTCCTATTACACTTAATTGTATTAATCCAGTAAGTACTTTTACGTTTCCTTTGATCCCCGCAAATGTATTTTATACTTACAATGGGCAAGTTTATCAACCTGGAGATCCATTTCTGATTTCTAATCCGGGGGTTTATAATATTCTTGTAACAAATAAAGATACCGGTTGTACCGGAACTGTTAATTTAACATTTGTACAAGATCTGGATGCTCCAACCGTAAGCATAAATGCTCCTACCACAGTCCTCCCTTGTAATAATCCCACAATTATACTCGAAGCAGTAACGAATAACCCCAATAATATTATCACTTGGACAATACCTCAGATATCTAATGGGCCTTTTGTTACAGTTACTACGCCAGGTACCTACTGTGTTATGGCTACCGATGTTACAAACGGTTGTACTTCATCTACTTGCAAGGATATTGTATTAGATAGTGACCCTATTCTAACCACCGCCAACGTCATAGATGAAATGCCCGCAGGCGCATCAAATGGTGCCATTACGGTTATTGTTAATAGTATTGGTGCTTATAGTCTTCAATGGAATACAGGTGCTACAGGTGCTTCTATTTTGGGGTTAACCGCTGGTGTTTATACCCTGACGATAACAGATTTGGCGAATGGCTGCACTCAAATTTCTACTTTTACGGTCAATTCACCTAGTGCCACCAAAGATCTACAAGGCTTAATAGATCTGTCGCTTCGGCCAAATCCAGCACAAGATTATTTTGTTGTAAAGGCAAATTTTGATCGTTCGCTTACCCTGATATCCGAATTTTATAATATTCAAGGGCAACTAATAGATAAAAAGGCCAGCCAAACAGGGCAAAATCTTGTTTTTGAATATAATACGACGCATTTACCCAGCGGTATCTATTGGGTAAAATTGATGAACCATGAAGGTAGTATCGTCCGAAAAGTGGTGGTGGAAAATCATTGATTTTTAACGCATTACAATAAAAATAAAAGATGGCTGCTATTTTTTTGCAAATATAACACACTTTGTTTGGAAAAAGCCATACATTTGCCGCTCTATCTTATCGTGTATTAAAGAAACTGCTCGAAAATCCTTTTTAAATGGGTTTTTGGGCAGTTTCCAAAACACTGTAAATTAAATTTGTTTATGTTTTGGGTGGTAGATTTTTTTGTCAGACAACCCGATTTTTGAGTTCATAGCAGCGCTATGGACGATAAAATTGGGGAAGTATGGCGGGAAAAGATTCAGTCAAAACGTAATCAAATTTAATTTACAGTGTAATAATAGCACCAATTTTATTTTTATGGAAAATGCATTAATTGCGCTGAAAAAGTATTTCGGCTATGATTCCTTCCGTCCCATGCAATCTGAAATTATCCAATCGGTTTATGACGGGAAGGACACTATTGTACTCATGCCTACCGGCGGAGGTAAAAGTATCTGTTTTCAAATCCCGGCACTTACCCTGCCCGGTCTTACGGTCGTGATCAGCCCGCTGATTGCCCTAATGAAAGACCAAGTAGAAGGGCTAGTGGCCAATGGTGTTCCCGCGGCGTTTATCAATAGTTCCTCGGATTCACGCACTGTAACCAAAACAGAAGACGATGCTGTAGATGGGTTACTCAAAATCTTGTATGTCAGCCCCGAAAAAATGGTCACTCAAAGTTTTCAAACCTTTCTTAAACGTTTGAAAATCAGTCTTTTCGCTATTGATGAAGCGCATTGTATTTCTGCTTGGGGCCACGATTTTAGGCCGGAATATACCCAATTAAAAATCCTTAAAATGCAGTACCCGAATGTCCCTATGATGGCACTCACTGCAACTGCCGATAAATTGACGCGCAAGGATATGTTGACGCAATTGAGTATGCAAAATCCAGCCGTTTTTATCTCTTCTTTTGATCGTCCAAATATCACTTTGACTGTTAAACCTGGGCAAAAACGATACGAACAAATCTATGATTTTTTGCGCAAACACCCCAACCAATCAGGGATCATTTATTGCCTTAGTCGCCGATCTTGTGAGGAATTGTCCAATAAACTCAACGAAAAAGGCTTCAAAACCGAATATTATCACGCTGAACTACCACCCCCACGCCGAAGTAAAGTGCAAGAAGATTTTATCAATGATCGCGTGCCTGTCATTTGCGCGACCATTGCCTTTGGTATGGGGATCGACAAAAGTAACGTGCGCTTTGTCATTCATTATAACTTGCCCCGCAATGTTGAAGGCTATTATCAAGAAATTGGTCGAGCAGGTCGCGATGGGCTACCTTCGGAGGCATTGTTGTTTTTTAGTTATGCAGATGTAATGACCTATCGCGATATGATCAACGATTCGGAGGGCGATATTGTACAAAAAGAACTGAAAATTGCCAAATTGAACCGGATGTATGAGTTTGCGGAAGCGCCGGTTTGCAGAAGAAAAACGGTTTTGGCCTATTTTGATGAGGCTTATGACCAAAATTGCGGCAATTGTGATGTCTGTAAAAATCCGCCACGTTATTTTGAAGGTACCTTAGCCGCTCAAAAAGCATTATCGGCGATCAAGCGGACGAATGAAAAAATTGGTATGAATATGCTGGTTAATATCTTGCGTGGTAGCCGCAACCGCGAGATTTTGGATAATAAATACGACCAAATAAAGACTTACGGCATCGGGAAAGAGTACAGTTTTGACGATTGGCTCTATTTTATCATGCAAATGCTACATACGGGTCTTATCGAAATTGCTTATGATGACAACCATCGCCTGCGTGTTACTCCCGTAGGCGAAGATGTGCTGTTTACGGGAAAAAAGGTGCAATTGGCCATGCCGATCACTCCTGTCAATAAAGAGGAAAAGAAAAAAGCGGCTATTGCAGAGGTCAAACCTGTTGGTAAGGTGCAAGGACTTCGAGACGAATTGTTCGAGCGTTTGCGGGTATTGCGCCGCGATATTGCACAGCAGTCGGGTATCCCGCCGTATCAGGTGTTTAGTGATGCAACATTGAGTGAAATGTGTGAAAAACGCCCATTGGCCGACACCGATTTACTGATGGTAAGTGGGGTAGGGGAGAAGAAACTCCAACAGTTTGGTGCTGCGTTTATTGCCGAAATTCGCCGATTTGTATTGGAAAAAGAGGACGATGGCGTAAAAGTATCGGGTAGTACATTCTTAATGACGTATGCATTGTATAAAAAAGGGGTTACGCTGGAGCAAATTGCAGTGCAGCGGAATATCAGTCCAACCACGGTATTGGGGCATTTGTGCAATATGTATGAACGTGGGGAAGATTTGGATTTGTCGCCATGGATTTCGCCGGAGGAATTGGATATCATCAAAGGATCATTGTCCTTATTTGAGGAACCGTATATTATGAAGGATATTTTTGAGCATTTTTACCAAAAATATACGTTTGAAAAAATCAGATGGGCCATCGCCGACGCCCGACGACGCCCGTAGAGACGTTGCACTGCAACGTCTAAAATCACGGTAAAAATGCAGAAAATCCAGAAAAAATCGCGTTTGGAAATTGTACGGCAAAAAATACCGATTTTATCGTTATTAATCCCAATTTTGATGTAGAGACGTTGCAGTGCAACGTCTCTACGGGATCAAACCGGATCAAACGGAATCAATACGATTTTTTCGCCTTTAATTCCGACGTATCCCCTTCCAAAATAGGCAATTTATATCCACCTGTATCCAATATTGCGGGTGCATATTTTGTTGTAATATCCGCTATTGATGTACCACATATTGGGGTTTTGAATAAAAATACCTTTTTCAATACCGGCAAAACAGGTAAATTACGGAAACCCTCCAAGTCTATTTTTGTCCCCGACAAACTCAATAAAGTCAGGTGTTCTAGGCCCGTTAATGCAGTTAAACCGCTACCGTGTACGTTTGTATTATCCAAATAAAGACGCGTTAAATTTTTCATTTTGGAGAGCACTACCAGACCTTGATCGGTTATTTTGCTGTCCGTTAGCCGTAACCATACAATCTGCTCTGCCAAAGGAGCCAATAATGCCATATCTTGATCCGAAAATCCCTCATAATTGATACTGCTCACCGATAACCAATGGCTTTCAACGCCCACGGGCATCACGCTCAAGCCCGCTTGTCGCGCCTTCGTAATGGCTTCATTATCAGCGGCTTGTATGGTTGTTGTTGGTAGATCCATTGCAGGCATAAATGACGATTCGTCATTGCCTTCCGCTACACGTATGTCTTTTGTCAAAAAATCGGTGCCATGTGTAAGGCTTGCACCCGAATAAGTGCCAATAGCCACCATCAAACTAGGCAGCAACCCAATGACTGCCAAAGTATTTCCCGCCAAAGATCGACGAGAAAACCACCAAATACCCACGCAAATAACGGTAATGCTGATATTCAAATACTGATGTAATTGCACCAAATCAGGATCATATCCATCTTGTGCAGTAGAACGCAGATATCCGGTTAAACAGGCAAAAGCCGCGCTACAACTCGCTAAAAACCAAGTAAATGAGATCACTTTTCTCTGGTCGCGAAAGAACCATGTGCAAATAGATGCCATCAGGATACAACCAATGGGGAGATGTACGATAAGCGGATGAAGTTGGGCGAACATAAATTGTAGTGCCGTGAGATCTTGAAAATATGATATTGGGCAAATGTATGATTTTTTTTGACGTTCGTGTAAATTGAATCTAAAACCGTAATTTTATGGGCAGGGTAGGGGAATTCTTAAAAATAAAATGGGCCACCTTGACTGTCTCAAGGTGACCCTGTAGTTTTAATTGTTTAGGAATAAATTTAAAAGCGTAACAATTCTACTGTTTGATAATACGACTTGTAACTAATTTATTATCAGGTGTTTGAACGCGCAACATATAAATACCAGATTGCAAATTACTGATATTGATAGTCGTCTGATCGTTTGCTACATTCTGGATAGAAAGTACACGGCGACCATTGATATCAACCAATTCAACCCAATTGATTTGAGCACCTTTCAAACGAACATTGATAACATTAGTAGCCGGATTAGGGCTGATACTCATATTGTAACTTACTGTCGGTGTGCGTACTGCTGATGTTACCTGACTACCAAAATATGCCTGAGTCATAGCACCACTATTGCCACCTACCAAACCATCAAGATCACAGTTTTCAACAAGCCACTGAATAAATTCATCATCCGTAGCAAAGATCGGTGCAGTTAACCAACAAGCAGGAATTCCACTTGATACAGTTGAATCGCAGTTTGCAACGATGTATAGTATCATCTGCTGGAATGTTGCCATCGAATCCGGTGCATATATTATGCAATCGGGCAGTACATAATTTGTGCTATCGTAAGCCAATGGGCAGTTGTCGAAAGCATAACAAACTACTTCATGTACGCAGGCGAATGGCCCAGCACCGATTAAGCAGTCATATCCTTCTGCAATAAGGTCTGCAATTGTTTGGGCAACCATTGCAGAATCACATTGGTTACCTCCTGTGGTATCGATTGGCGGCGCGCAATTAGTGAAAGCGAAATCGAATACTTCATCCACGCAAGTGAAAGGACCAGCATCTACAAGGCAATCAAAACCTTGAGCGATTAGGTCTGCCTGCACTTGAGCCACAAAAATTGGGTCACATTGGTTGCCACCTGTTGTATCAATAGGCGGTGCGCAATTGGTGAATGCATAGTTATATACTTCGTCCACACAAGTGAAAGGGCCAGCACCGATCAGGCAATCATACCCTAGAGCAATCAGGTCTGCTTGCACTTGAGCCACTACAATTGGATCGCATGGGTTGTTTCCTGTTGTATCAATACTAGGAGGGCAATTTGCATATACGTAGTTAATCACCTCGCTCTCGCAGGTAAATGGGCCGGCACCGATCAGACAAGTAAAACCTTGAGCAATCAGGTCTGCTTGAAGTTGAGCCACCACAACTGGGTCGCAGGTATTGCCTGTTGTGTCAAATGTCGGTGGGCAATGCTCGAATGCGTAATCATTTACGTCATTTACGCAGGCAAAAGGCCCAGCACCAATTAGGCAGGGAAAGCCCTGCGCAATCATGTCAGCCTGTACTTGATTTACAAGAATCGGATCGCATAGACCGTTTGTTTGGGCCGAGGAGTTATTTGCAGTGCAGCAAATAAGCATTAGCAGAAATAAAACATTTTTAATCATTGTTGTAGTAAATTTTTGTGTTGAAAAAAATTGAGAATATTAAGTAGTGTTTTTACTTTGTTCGTATTTTAATAGGCATGAGTATTACCGTACCATGACTGGCATGGAGGTTTATTAATGCGTAAGAAAATATTTAAATGCGACGCTTGCCGAAAAAAATTAGGTTAATTTAAAGTCGATAACGCAGCCCAAGCATTGCGCCAAAGCGATAAAATCTTGCTTCAGCAAATGCATTGGCTCTGGCCGCATCAGATAAAAAGTAGGTTGCAGAGGGTCGGAATTGTATGGCCCAATGCTGGTTCAATCGGTAATTGACACTCATTGTGCCTGAAAGACCGATCCCCAATGACTTTTTATAGATCGTAGTTCCTCCCGTATTTTGTAAATCAAAAATACCACCTGTTGATATAGGGGCTGCAATATTCCCTTTGGCCGTTGCAAAAACGCTCCAATCCATACCACCAGCCAAATCAAGACATAGTCTTTTTCGAGACCATATTTGCCGCCCCAGCAACAACCGAAGATTGGTAGATACATATCGGTTATAATGGGTCATTTTGACGATTTCTGTACCTGTTATTACGGTATCACCATATTGGCTCTCTTGTGTTCCCAATTGTTCATTCTTCACGATGCGTAATAGAATATTTTCGTAAGTATAATCTTTCGGTTGCTTGTAAGTATAGTTGAAGCGATCATACCAACGGTTGTGTTGGACACCAATTGTGATAAAGTTTTTGTCTGAAAACCAATAGTTTATACCAGCATCAAAAGCAAATGTGGCTAAATCTGTTTCGGTTTCATTGCGCAGCGCCACATAATCTTTATTCATATTATCTTGAGTACTAAAACGCTGTTGAGTCGAAAAAACGCCACTTCCTACATAGACTTCAAAGTGTTTCGACTTGGTATTGGGCATTGGCTTGGAGGCCATCATCGTAATGACTATTTTCTTTTCTAATGGGCTAATTTTGAATGGCAACTCTGCCGCTGATAAAAATTGAATTTTATCAGGGTATATCGCGTTAGCATCTGTTGTTGTATTATTCAGCGTTGTGTTTGTTTGCTGTGTAAATAGGGGTGTGTTTTCTACCTTTTCTGCTAATGATGGAGATAAAAGAACGTTCCTTTCCATACTTTGAGTCGAGAAAGTAAAGCCATCGGTTGGCATAATTGATGAACCTGCAGGCGGAGTTGTATTTCGGTTTTGATCGACGTCCGAAGTGCTGAAATCCTTTTGCATCAACTTATTTTTATCACTAAAAAACGTTTGTTTGGGTAATAATTTTACAGTGTTTTTTTGGTTTTGGTGCGTAATATGCGTTTGGTTTGCATCCGAAGATGTGTTGGCTGGCAGACTATTATTATCTGCTTTTTTACTCGAATTTTCGCTAATTATCGCAATTTCATTGGAGGGTTTCTGATCATTTTGAGCAATTGGCTGCTTTGTCCATTGCGCACTTTCTACCCAATAAAGTAACCCGCCCAAACCGAACAAACAACCCAAGAAAAGCCAAATCACCCTCCTCTTTTTGGATCGTTCACGTGCCCGTTTTTGCACTAATAATTCAGCCCACACCTCGTCCTGATTCAAGGGCGATTCATAGTCTTGCAACTTGTTTTTTATACCGTCAAAAATATCCATGTTGTTTAAATTATAGATACAAGTTCGTTAAGTGTTTTTTTTTCATTAGTCAGGTTGCGTCGAAGCATAGCCTTGGCTTTGAATAGTTGAGATTTTGAAGTTTGTGGGCTAATGCCCAGTGTATCGGCAATTTCCTGGTGTCCAAAACCGTCGATAACATAGAGATTGAACACTGTTCTATACCCAATTGGAAGTGCCTGAATCAAAGCGAGTAAGTACTCTTCCGAAATATCATCCATCGTTGCGTTTTCATCTGCTATATCGTCGGGTATGTCTGCTATTAGATCAATATCTACCAATACGGGTTGTTTTTTTCGTAAAGCCTTGAGGGCGGTATTGATAGCGATACGATTGATCCAAGTCTCTATTGCCGATTTTGAGGCATCGTATTGGGCAATTTTTTCAAAAACCAAAATAAAGGTCTCCTGTAAAATATCGCCTGCGCCTAACCAAGCCGTCTCGTATCTTCGGCAAGTTGTCAGTATTTTTGGTGCAAATTTATTGAACAGCAGTTGCTGGCATTGCTCGTCCTTTAACAAGCAGCCTGCAATCACCGTATCAAGGTCTTTTGCTTTAAATTTAGAAAAAATACTGACGATTTTCATTAATTATTAAAAAAATGTAACTTTGATGTTTGTATAGATG
>JAAFHO010000949.1 GCA_013297575.1 Chitinophagales bacterium | reverse complement strand
GTAGCAGTCGTAAGTATCGTAATTCCAATCACAACTGCCGCAGGGTACTCCAACACATGCAATCCAAGCAGAGTCGGCGAAAAAATTGCCCTTATCATCCGGTCGGAGTTTTAAATATACCCTTGCAGATTGGTCAGGATCGGGGGCAAATCGGCATTCTAAGGTAAAATACCAGTTTCCTTGGATCTGTACTTTATCAAAAGTCTCCACCGTATTGAGTTTGCCAATACGAATATCAGCAGCGCGTGCAATGACCTCCTCGCTTTGGACAAACCGAACTTTACCATTGATCGTGGACAAAATCGGGTCGGTTTCAGGATTAAAATACCCATCCTGTGCTTGTAGTAAAGCATTGAAAAAGCAAAATAAGCCAATCATAACATGAGTAAAACGTAGCATAATAATCTTTAGTTAGTCATTAGAAAATTCCAGTGCAGTACTCACTTTTCTGAGCCATATCTGCTTGGGCAAGGCCGATGACGAAGACGAAGTGCAACACCCACTGCACCCCGACTGACCTGCTGGTGGAGGGCCACAATTGCTGCACCCTGAACATACTACACCTGCCCCCGCAGCATAGTAAGCGCCTTTAGTGTTTTTTGCCAATGGTATAAATATGGACAGCGGAATAGTATCGCCCCTAACTTTTTTTATTTCATACTGAATATAGTGCCGCTCTTTATTATCTACCATTTTCACAGTAACATATTTGCCAATATTTGGTATTTGAGCGCGCAATGATTTAATGAGTACATAATCACTCACTGCACCAATGACCACTCCACTATCCACCTCAATGGCGATGGGTTGTTGAGCGGGGTCAAAATCAGGGATTGTAGTATTGGGCATCTGCTGCGCCCATAGCACCGGCACAGCGCATAAATACCCTATTATGATACTAGATATTTTTTTCATAGAACATATTGTTTGCGGCACATTTGTGAAAAGGTGCCAAAATTATAATAAATGGGTGCAATAGGAATAAATGGATACAGGCGTGCAAAACAGGCCATTTCCAAATTATTCAACAAGACCGCCATACAGCATATCTTTAAGTTTGGAGCCTTGTACTTCCGGCATTTTATAGGCACTATTGAACTTTTCTAATGTTTGTTCAATATCTGCTTTCAACTGCTTATATTGTGCAGGCATGGCATCAGCGCATTGCTTTTCATTTTCGTAGTTGTCCACAATTTTGGCAAATTTCTTATGGTATTCGCTACCTTGTCCTACAAAATTGCTATATTTATCAATAAACTGCGTAACGCGGTCGATAGAAAACTGAAGGTTGATATTTGCTTTGTTCATCAGTTTTTCATTGCCTGCGGGTACTGCTGCTGGCATACCATAACCGCCAGCGGGCTGTGTAGCAGGCCCCCCTTCCCCCAATGCCTTACCTACATAAGTATCGAGCATGGTATAGAGGCGCTCCCAATCATCGCTTTCGCGGCAGCTCACGAGTGGTATAGTGTAACCCACTTGCCGGGAGCATTCTGCAAATAGTGTTTCGCATTCTTTTTTGAGCGTAAGATTGGCATCGCGGAGGTAACCTGTTTCGTAATAGATTGTATTAAGATCGCCGTGCATCCTTACCGTAAAATCGAGGATACAGGACATTTTTTCTAAACTTTCCTTTTTTTCGCTGTGGTTACCTTCACCAAGGCTGGTTACCATACCCACTACCGTAAATGCAGCGGATAAATAAGGGTTTGCCTGAAAAAGCGCTGGCATTTGGAAATTGAACTTCTTTTTCATTTTGTCGTCCAATATCGTTTTCACATCTTTAAATTCGGTATAACTATTGGGGTTACACATATTGGATAAGCCTTGCTGCGCCTTCATACTACTGAAATGGTGGTCCATGCTCAGTATTTTTTCATAGAGCATTTTTACAATTTCGATGCCTTTGCGGTATCGGAGTTTGAGCATTTTAGTGTTGTACTCTTCTTCAATTTTCAATATTATGTCTCGTAATTGATCCCTTTCCCAAAGGAGTACAAAGCCTTTATCGGCAGTTCGATTACGAGGGTCATTCAACAATAGAGATACATCGTTTAACCTTACTTGCAATGGCTCTATCTCAGTATCCAACTCACGTTGCAACTGTTTAAATTCATTTTCAAAAGTATAAGCAAATGGCACAGCCCACCGAGCAAGTG
>JAAFHO010000948.1 GCA_013297575.1 Chitinophagales bacterium | reverse complement strand
GCAGATAGAATCGAATCAATAAAAAAATAAGGTATGGGAACTCAAGGATCTGTTTCTGAAATCTTTGCAAATGCTTCACAACTCAATGACCATGAATTAAGCACGCTTGTTGGTCAACTCAAACTGCTTAGGGCACAACGCTCTACACCTGCTTTGTCGGAGAAAGAGACGGATATATTAAGGAAAATAAACGAAGGATTTCCAAGCAGCCAATGGAATCGGTTAGTTGAATTAGATAAAAAAATGGAATATTCTGCCCTGTCAGCAGCAGAAGCACAAGAATCATTAATTTTGGCGGAAGCGTTGGAAGCATACTCAGTACAACGTTTTGAATATTTAAAACAACTTTCCATACTTCAAGGAGTAGTTTCTGTTGAGCAATTAATGGACAAACTTGGAATTAAATCAAGTTTAAATCCATAATTTCGTACATTTGCCAAATAAAAACACATACACCAACGATTATCAACCATGAGCAACTCATTACTTATTACCACCAGTACCTCCCTCGAAGGCTACAAAATCACCCAACAATTAGGTTTAGTACGCGGCATTACCGTCCGCTCGCGCAGTATTTTGGGTAATATGGCCGGCGGATTTATGACTATATTTGGAGGAAAAAGCACTATTTATACCGAATTGTGCGAAAAAGCACGCGAAGAAGCTTATCAGTTACTCGTCCAGCACGCCAGAGAAATGGGCGCTAATGCTATTGTCAATATGCGTTACGATGCCAATGAAGTAATGGCGGGTTTGACAGAGGTGTTGGCTTATGGCACCGCTGTTGTGGTAGAAAAAGTATAAATACGTCTTTGATAAAACGGGCGCAAACTACAACGAAGGATACAAAAACAACCCTTCAAAGTAACCTTTTGCCTCAAAATGTTTCCAGTTTTCTTTCTTGCACTGTAAGCGATCTGCAATAATGTGTAGCACGCTACTGTTCATGCCCAGTCCGCAATGGCTGCCATGTACCTGTATGTTTTGGTGCAGTTGATCTTCTTCTTTTTCCATACAAGCCTTCCAAGGCACAATACCATCTTCTTTGGAATAAATCGCCGTGGTAGGCACCGGTGCCGGAAGAGGTAAGTTAGTCAACAAATGAGGATGGAGTTCCTTTGCAGTTTTGCCGCCATTGAGCAAGGTGTGCAACCAAGCGATATTATTGGGTTTGGCAATATCCAAAAATGGCGAACCCAATGTTATGATTTGGCGGGTTAACTCAGGGCGTTCTTTAGCGATTTGTCGGGCAAATACGCCCCCCAAACTCCACCCAATCAGCGTTACTTGCTGGTTGTGTTTTTTGTGCAATTCTTCGATGCGTTGAATCAAAAAGTCGAGGTATTCGATTTTCCCCCAATTGCGTTCAATACCCCAATCGTAAGCGGTATAACCTGCTTTGTTGACAAAATTGCGCAATACCTTGGTGGAATGCTTGCTGGCCAAAAATCCGGGCAAAATTAAAACGGGATGACCATCACCTTTTGGCGTTTTGTTGTATATCTTTTGGTAGGGATAGGATACACCCAATTCGGTGACAGCCCTTACGGCTTCTGTCATTAACCAAAATATAGAGGGGCGTTTCATAATAAATGCAGTGCTTTTCACAAAAAAACAATATTTTTAAAAATAAATAAACAATCAAACCTAACTAAAAGTTGTTTTGAAAACTACGCTTAGCAAAGGTGGTATAAATAAATGAACTTTTCACCAATGGGGGAGCTTTTTTTTGTGGATAAATAAATGAATAATTTGGGCTACAAAACTGAAAACCCATAAATCTGATAACTTGTTCTATATTTGCCCTGCATTTTAGAGCATTATGGAAGAAATCAAACAGCCGCCCTCAGCAGTAGAAATGCTACTGAACGCCCCCAATTTTCAAAAAATAATTCAAAATTTGGCCATTCAACTCGGCGAAAACCCCGAAAGTGTAGCCAAAGAAGCGGAATCCTACCTCAAGGAACTGCATACGGAGCATAAACCGCTCTCTAATTCTGTTTTTGTAGAAACGATACAATACCTGCTTAGTCGCGGTTACGATAAAAATATAGATGTAAATCCCGCCGAATTAAAGCAATTGAGCAAAGTGATGCGCAAGCACCCGATTGCTTTTGTAATGACCCACAAATCTTATATCGATTCCTTGGTATTGGCCTT
>JAAFHO010000946.1 GCA_013297575.1 Chitinophagales bacterium | reverse complement strand
CCATTAATGGCATTTTATAATCGGTGAGCAACACATCTATTTTTTCATAGTGCTCATATATTATACGCTCGGCATCGAGGCCATTTTCGGCGGTAGCCACTACGATTATTTTTCCAGACTCTTGAAGATCTGCTTTTAAACCTACCAAAGTGGCTTTGTGGTCATCCACAATCATAACACGGATTTTATCGAAAGTCCCCCGTACATGCGTTTTTTGCAATTTTTCACCCGAAGGCCACTGATACTTATAATCAGGAAAAAGATTCCATTTTAAGGCGTAAAGAATAAGCCCGACACGACTACTTACATTTGCTTTGACGAAAATATTTTTGGACAACTTATTGATGATAAAATTCCTGACATCATCTAACAGATCTTTGGATTGCTCTGTGTTTATAGGAATATCTATTAGTTTGTCCAGTTTATCGCATAATATTTTAGATAAATCCTGACGAAAGCGGTTATACTCAAGAATCAATGCTTGAGTAAGGTCGTCGTTGGATTTTTCTTCCAAAACACCTTGAATAATCCACATTTCCAACGGTGAAAATGTTACTGTTTCTGGCGGAGATTTTTCTTCGGGTTCATCAATATATACGAATTTAAGTTTAGGTTCTCCGTTTGATTGGATAAGGTATCTAATAATAATATCTTCAGCAGCAGTTTTGCACAAATAACCAGTTGCACCCGTTGCAATACATTCAGCGGCTATAGATAAGGAAGACGAAGCACTAAAAACTATCACACTAATATCCGAATAATTTGCTTTAAGCCAATGTAATAATTGCATTCCATTGTGCTTATTTTGGGCAGGTAAACCTAGATCCAGCAATAAAATATTTATCGTTGTTTTTGTTGATTTTATGGTATCAATTGCATCGTCCACACTATTCGCGTCACCAGCCCATACAAAGTTTGCTGAGGTAGCACTTTCCAATGCGCGTTTAATACCTTTTACAGTAGCGGGATGGTCATCTACCATAAACACATGAATTACGTGCTCCATACCTAAAATGAATTCATTGGAAATTGAATACTAATCGTAGTACCAAGTTCAGAAGAGCTTTCAATAACAGGCCCAATTCCATTATACTTGGCAACTTTCGAGGTAATGGCTTTCAGTCCTGTACCCATATCAAGTGATTCGGAAGGCATCCCTATTCCGTCGTCTTTGACAGCGATTTCGAGCATTTCTTTCGTTTGAAGCATTTTAATTTCTATATGCTTAGCGTGGGCATATTTGAGCGCGTTTTCTAATAAATCAATAACGATCCGCCTCAAGTCGAGCGCGAATCGTTCACTTACTAAAATATCTGTTCGGTGTAAGGAAACCATCGTTCTTCGTTGTCGATTAATAATTTGTACCCTTTGTTCAATGCTTTCCAACAAATCACCACTCACCGAATGCTGAACTGCTTTGTTTTCAGGCGATAGTTCCTGTGCCAATGTCCTGATTTTGGCGGTTACTTCAGTTAACTGTATATATAAATCACTCCCCAATTCATAAGGCGCTAAACCCAAGGCCATTTTTTTATTCAACCCTTCCAAACCTCGTTTGATAATGGATAAATCGGGTACATATTCGCTATGTAAAGCACTATAAATTTGATCAATCCTCGCCGATTTACCTTCGTTTTGCCCATCTAAAAAAACCATTTCATTTTTAGACAATAAATCACTCACCTGTAATTGATATTCTTTGTCTTTTATTTTACTACGATTACGTTGTAATAAATATAAAGTACCAATCAACAACAACATCAGTATTGCACCCATTAATACCAACCACAGCATATATCCATGGGATTCGGCTGCTTTTGCTTTTAGTGCCTCTACTTCAATCTGGCGATTTTTGCGTTCTTCAAAGCGGTGTAGCGTAGTGGTATTAAAATCGATTTGCTCTTTTTCGAATGTAGTATCGCTCCGGGTTAATGCCATTTTATAATAAAAAGCGGCACTATCAGCCAGTCCCATCATTTCAAAAGTCTGAGCAAGGAATTTACTACCATCTGACTGCAAAAACAAATCAGGATTAAGTCGAAAGACCTTTTTTAAAATAGGTAACGCGGTAGTTGCATTTTTTTCAAAAAGCAGCCATTGTGCTTTTTGAAATTGAATATCCCAATCCAATGCTGCCACAATATCACTATTTGGGCAGGAACTATT
>JAAFHO010000947.1 GCA_013297575.1 Chitinophagales bacterium | reverse complement strand
ATACGATTGTCAATGCCAATGGCGCAAAAATTGTCTATTTAAAAGATATTGCGCAAGTCGATTTTGAATACGAAACCCAACGCCATATCGCCTCGATCAACGGCGCAAGAAGTGTATTTGTCACAGCGCGGATGAAGGACGGCCAGAATATCACAGAAGTGAGCAAACAGGTGCAAAAAGCGGTGGATGAGTTCAAAGCATCATTGCCGGCTAGCATGGATTATGTAACGGTATTTGACCAAGGCGATTCAGTGGAAAAACGCCTCACTCGGTTTGCAAAAGACTTTGGTATTGCCATTCTTTTGGTATTGCTTACGTTATTGCCCTTGGGTTGGCGAGCAGCCATTGTCGTGATGATTTCTATACCATTGAGTATTGCGATTGGTTTGTTTGCCTTGGAAAAACTGGGTTATTCGCTCAATCAATTGTCCATTGTAGGCTTAATTATTGCTTTAGGTATCCTTGTGGATGATTCCATTGTGGTGGTCGAAAATATAGAACGCTGGCTGCGCGACGGCTACAATAGGCGAGATGCGGCAATTTTGGCCACAAGGCAAATTGGTTTGGCCGTTTTAGGTTGTACTGCGACGCTCATATTGGCCTTTTTGCCCTTAATTTTCCTACCGGATGCCTCCGGCGATTTTATCCGTAGCCTCCCAATGGCCGTAGTTACAACGGTATTAGCCTCGCTTTTTGTGTCGCTGACCATTGTACCATTTTTGGGTAGTCGTATTTTGGCAGAGCACCACAATCCAGAGGGAAATATTATTTTACGCGGCTTAAAATGGTTAATATCAGTGAGTTATGCGCGTTTGTTGCACGTAGGTTTGCGCAACCCTTGGACAACACTTGGGGTAGCCGTCGTGATATTTGGTGGAGTAGTTAGTTTGGCAGGACGCGCTGGTTTTGCTGTCTTCCCTGCTAGTGAGCGCCCCATGTTTTATATTGATATAGAAATGGCCGCTGGTACCAATATTGAAGCGACCCAACGTGTTATGAAGCAAGTGGATTCGGTATTACAAACCTATACTGTTCCGGGGATTGGTATCCAGGATTTCGGGATGCGCAATTCGCGGTTTTCGGATCCTAATAATCTCCCCGGCGTAGTGTATCCGGGTGGAGGTGAGCCAGCAAAAATCATCAAATACGCCTCCAATGTCGGGCGTGGTAATCCGAGGGTTTATTATAATGTGATTCGCGAAATAGAGCGTTCGGATTATGGGCAAATTTTTGTTCAAATACAGGAAAAAACACCGCCGCCAGTCAAATTGGCCTTGATTGATGAACTCCGCAAGCAATTGGATAATGTTCCCGGAGCCGTTATTACCGTCAAAAACTTTGAGCAAGGGCCGCCCATTGAAGCACCTATCGTGGTGCGGGTTATTGGAGAAAACCTCGATTCTTTGCGCCAAATTGCGGGTAGAGTAGAGACCATGGTCGAAAATTTGGAAGGCACTATTTATATCGACAACCCAATTGCAACGGTAAATACCGATTTATCGGTCAAAATCAACAAAGATAAGGCCGTTTCTATGGGCATTCCTGTAGCAGAAGCCGACAGGATGGTACGCCTTGCTATTGCAGGCCTCAATATGGGTTCGTTTACCGCCGATGCCGATGCGTTGCAATACAATATAGTGGTGAGTATTCCAAAGGCGACAAACCGCCCCGATCTCAGCGTGTTTGACCAGTTGTATGTCAATAGTTTAGCGGGTTTTTCAGTGCCATTGAGTCAAATTGCGGATATTGAATTTAAGCCTGCGCCTAATTTTATACAGCATTATAACAAAGATCGTTTTACAGCGGTATCGGCATTTGTGGAAACAGGCAATTATCCTGCGAAAATCATCACCGAAATGCGCAAAAAACTAGCCGAAATGCCGCCGCCACCAGGGTACTCGTATGTGGTAGCAGGTGAAGCGGAAAGTGCAGAGCGTTCATTTGGAGGCATGGGGACGATTATTGTGGTCACTATATTTGGACTGTTAGCGGTATTGGTATTAGAATTTAAAACGATGCGCAGTACTTTGGTGGTGTTATCGGTGATTCCGCTGGGTATTATTGGTGCTATTTTGGCTTTGTTGATTACTGGATATCCATTTTCGTTTACAGTGGCAGTGGGTTTGATTGCTTTGATCGGTATTGAAGTAAAAAACTCCATCTTGC
>JAAFHO010000945.1 GCA_013297575.1 Chitinophagales bacterium | reverse complement strand
CAGTCCCATTTGATAAAAGCAATTTCAGGATTTTTAGTAAACAGGTTGTCGAGTGTATTAAATACAAAATCCTGTACTTCGGGGTTGGAGAGGTCGAGTACCAACTGGTTGCGGAAATAGTGTTCGGGGCGTTGTGGCTCTCGTATGACCCAATCCAGGTGTTTTTCGTACAATTCGCTGCGTGGATTGACCATTTCGGGTTCGATCCAAATCCCAAATTTCACCCCTGCTGCGGTGGCTTCTTTTACCAAATGTCCAATGCCACTGGGTAATTTTTTTACATTTTCCTGCCAATCGCCCAAACCAGCGTGGTCGTCGTTGCGCGGATGTTTATTACCAAACCAGCCATCATCGAGCAAAAACATATCCACACCTAGTTTTTTAGCACCTTTAAACAAGCCTACTATTTTTTTTTCATCAAAATCAAAATAAGTCGCTTCCCAGTTGTTCAATAGCGTGAGGCGGCTGCCGTTACCGTCTAGGAGTCGGTAGTTTTTGGCCCAACGATGCAAATTTCTGCTGGCAAGCCCTTTGCCTTTTTCCGAAAAAGTATAAATCATCGAAGGGGTCGTAAATTCCTGATTGGCCTCCAACGGATACTCCGACGAGTGTGGATTAATGCCCGCAATAAGGCGCAGGTGGTGGTACGAGTCCATTTCAAAGTCAATTTTGAAATTACCCGACCATGCCAATTGCCCAAGCAGCACTTTGCCTTCGTCTTCGGTGGCGGGGCGATCAAACGAGAGTTGGAAAGTAGGTGGCGCATACAGGTTTGCCCTTGCGCCTAGTTTTGAATCGAGGGTTTTGATACCATTGGTGAGTAGCGCTTCTTCGGGTTTCATTTCGCGCGCCCATGAGCCGTGGTAACTGGTGAGGTAGTAATTGTCGAAAGTAAAATAGAGGTTGGCCGATGCGTATTTTTCCAGTTCAATCGCATTTTTTTCTTTGTTTTTAATCACCGCCCACTGCTCTACCACATCTTCTTTGCTGTATGTTTTGAAATTCAGTACTACTTCTACTGGATAGACCTCGTCTTTTAGAAAAATTTGGGTTTGGGATACATTTTCGTCTATTTTGCGTACTTCATGGCGTACGTATTTCAATTCCGTAGATGTATTGCCGTCAGCATGGGTGATATTGAGGGCTGGTTCGACGAGATTGGTAGAACCGCTGGAAGAATAGGCGGCGTTGTAAATGCCAGCATTATCGTCTTTTGCCCAGTATTGTTGGACAATTTGGGCGTAATCTGCGCTTTGTTGCAGCCGTTTGCCAAAATGCGTGATGCACAGGCGGTTGTCTTTGTCGGTGGCCATTACAAGGGCATTGCTCTTTGTTTCGATGGGAATTATTACCGATTTTTGTGCAACAATTCCATACGGGGCTAATAGGGCGAGGCCCAATATTACAGGTAAAAAACCTGTGGTAAGATATTTAGAAAAAACGCTGGTCATTATAAAAATATTAAATTAAGTTATAGTGTGCAATGTAATGATGTATTTAGGGACGATACTTCAGAAGCCAGATGGTAAAATGGTGGGGTAAAGTTATTACTTTTAGACACTTTAAAAAATGTAAAGGGAATATCCAGCATTTTTTGACAAAATTTATGGTAAAAGTAGTGTTTGAGGCAAATATTATTACCTATCCTACAGGATTATTTTAGGAATTAACCATTTCTGCAAAAGTTTAATGCGCACATTGGGTAAATTCAACCTATCGTGTAATTTTTTTTGGTGCAATTTGAGCTTAGTTGTGCTCATTTTTTCCTTTTTCTATTTAAAAAAGTCCTTTTAAACCTATGTCCTCAATATTTTCAACAGTAATGGGATTAGAAACTGTAATTGTTGGGGATGTCGATCTGCCTGCATCTTTGCACTATCAAAAGGGAATGAATTACTTTTCTTACTGATAAAAACGAACAAAATTCATACACAGAAAACGTAAAAACAATGGAATGCGAGCCAGCACACAACGAAGGCGCCACTCAAGTGGCTGGCAAACAATCTAATTACTACTCACAATCTTTTTTAAAAATTTTAAACATGAAAAAATATTTAATTTTATTTGCTATTGTACTTAGCGCAAATACATTTTTTGCACAAAACCCAAACCCAGCAGCTGTAGTTGGAGTTATTACGGATGAGTTGTGGACTCAACGAATGTTACCAGAA
>JAAFHO010000944.1 GCA_013297575.1 Chitinophagales bacterium | reverse complement strand
AGTCAAGATAGGCCAACATTCCTTAGTTTCTTAAAAAAAGATGATGATAAATATTTTTTATATGTACCATTTGAGGAGAACTCAATTCTTGTGATAGATGGCCAACATAGGCTTGTTGGACTTGAACGGACAAGTATGGAGTTTCAAAAAAATTATGATATTTTAATTGCATTTATCATTGGCTTCGACCGCTCAGTAATTGCAAAACAGTTTTATACAATAAATTATGAACAAAAACCTGTCAATAAATCTCTTTTATACCAACTAACAGGTGAGTTTACAAGGGAGATCAACGAAGTATCATTTTTACATAATGTTGCCAAGTTGCTAAATGAATTAGATCAAAGTCCTTTTCAGGGAAGAGTAAAAATGCTTGGAAAATCTCCTAAGGGAGTTTCTACTGTCGAAAAAGGTAAATTTTCCATTTCTCAATCTTTTTTGATTGACTCAACAATAAGATTAATATCGGCGTCAGCAAGAGGAACATTGTATCCTCCTATCTTTCTGAAATATTATAATGACACTTCTCAACATATTTTCATTGTTAGAACACTCGCACGTTACTTTAATGCAGTTAGATATATTAAAAAGGATTGGGAAAATCCAAACTTAAGTCTAATATCAAAAGGTATGGGTGTAACTGCATTAATTAAAGTTTTAAACTTACTATTTCCAATAATATTAAAAGATGAAATGAATAACCGATGGGAGTTGATGGAACAAATTACTACTGAAAAATTCATTGAAATTTTAAGGGGCTTGGATAAAGTTGACTTTAGCACAGAAGGGCCTTATGGAAAAACAGGGAGCGCGGGGAGCATATCAAAAATCAAAGATGATATTCTTAGCAACTTATTTTACATAAAAAATCCAACGGATATAAAAAAATTTGAACGAGAATTAAAGTCGAATTACTTGGATGGATTTGAGCGAATTTTAGTTGGGTAAAACCATTGTCAAGGTTTTAGCGTGTAATTAATTGATTAACATAAGATATAATCGTTTTTAATTTATCTCCTTATCCCCGATTACTTATTCATCTTTTCTCCAAAAGCCAAATCTCCGGCATCGCCCAAACCTGGTATGATATAAGATTTATCGTTGAGTTCAGCATCTAATGCGCCCATCCAAACGGATATTTCGGGGTGGTTTTTTTGCACATTTTCCAATCCGGCGTTACTTGCAATCACCGTAGCAATATGGATGGCTTCGGGTTGGCCAAATTTTTTCAATTGCTCAATCGCCACCAAAAGAGACGCGCCCGTGGCCAGCATCGGGTCGCAGAGGATGAGTATGCAGTCGTCCAAATTTGGGGTAGCCACATAATCCAATTGAATTTCAAAAGAGCCATCGGCCTTGTGGCGGCGGTAGGCGGAAATATAAGCATTATCGGCTTGGTCAAAATAGTTCAACATCCCTTGGTGAAACGGCAGCCCGGCGCGCAAAATAGTGGCCAAAACAACACGCTGAACGGGCAATTGTGTTTCATCTACCCCCAATTGGGTCTCTACTTCGTACCGCTCATAATCCATTTTTTTACTAATTTCATAGGCTAATATCTCGCCAATTCGTTCTAAATTGCGCCGAAAACGCATCCGATCCTGTTGAATATCCACATCGCGCAGTTCGGCGATAAAACGGTTGGCAATGGAGTTCTGGGCAGATAAATTAAAGGTCATTTCTTGAATGCTTTGCTGTGAATGGCTAATAAGGCGGCAAATTTAGGATAATTGTATAATACATTTTATAAAACAACTAACTTTGGAATGAGATTTAAATAAAGGTACAGATTTAGGGAGACGATTTTGTCACTATTAAGGCATGAAGAGGGCGTTTAGTGGTGCTAAATAACCGATGAATAACGAAAATAGAGGCAAAATAAGGCCGATAAATTTGTACTTTTATTTAAATTTCATTCCTTTACACCAAAATCCACACATATATGCAGCAATTCACGCTCACACTCTTTGTCCTTCTTTTTGGGGCTAATATTCAAGCGCAAAAAAACGACATTTCAAAAGAACTGGATCAAGCACTCACGCAATTGTACCAAATACACCAATTTAACGGTACGGTGCTATACGCTGAAAAAGGGAAAACGGTGTATAAAAAAGCATTTGGCGTAGCCGATTTCCAAACCAATGAACCGCTGACAACTACTTCGGCGTTCAAT
>JAAFHO010000943.1 GCA_013297575.1 Chitinophagales bacterium | reverse complement strand
ATTGATACCGATCGCGCCGATATTCAATTGCCATTAGAACGTACCCTGCGGACGCATCAAGAAGAGGGGAGTGTGCGGTTCTCCATGCCGCAAGCCATGACCGAATCTCGCCCAGATTTTGAACTGGAAAGTGAAGAATTGATTGCGCAACGTTTACAAGCACAAATCACGGCTGCATTGGATGAATTTGGGCAAATGACCTTGGCGGAATTGGTCAAAAAACACCCAGTTAGCGAAGGATTAGCGGAGGTATTGACCTATTTGAGTATTGTGGCGCAACCGGATAACAGTCATTTTATTCAAACAGACCAAGAAGATCTTTTGCCCTTGGAGGAAGAAAAGCAGTTAAAAGGATCAAGGGTGTTTTTGGTGAAGTGATGGCTATTATCAAAAAGGAAAGATTATTTCCCAATGCTATAAGTGAGATTTAGTCCGGTATGGGTAGCAGTAAAGGGTATTTTATGTATTTTACTGCAATTATTTCAGCCGAAACTGAATCGGTAATGTGAATTTAACGTTAACTGGTAGGCCATGTGCTTGTCCGGGTATCCATTTGGGCATTTTGGAAACAACTTTGAGGCATTCTTTCTTGATTTCATCAGAAATGCCATTAATTACATGTATTTGAGTCACCGAGCCGTCTTTTTCTATAACAAATGAGAGGTAAGCGTCCCCCATAATATCTAATGCTCTTGCCCTTTTAGGGTAATTAATATTATCACGCAAGTACATTTGAAGACTGACGTCCCCACATTTGTCACCTGCCTTCTTAAATAACGGAAGGCAAGGGAATGATGGCATTTTTTGAGCCGCTGTATCAGGAGTAACTGGTATTGGTATTTCTGTTCCGTCGGACTCAAATTCCGTTGCTTTTTCCAATATGCCATCTATATAAAATTCTTCTATGGTTTTTATCCCCAGAGTGTCTAAACTGACCCAAAGTCCTTCTTTTTTATCATTTACGTAAGTACCGTAAGAAGAAAGGTAAGTCCCCTTACTTTTGTAGGCATATTGCTTCCATATACTGGCCTTTCGTCCATTGGCGTAGAGTCCTTCTTCCATAAAGTTTCCTTCATCGTCTTTCCAAATCATTGCACCGTGCTTTATGGTAAGTTCTTGGTTTTTATAGGTAGTTTGCCTGTACATATTTAGCGTTTCGTAATAATAATCTTGCAATACAAAACGCCCTTTTTTATCCTTTAATATCAAATAATTAACGCCTGCCTCAATGGGCACTAGGGAGGTATCGATCTCCTTGTCTTTGTAAAGTTTTAGGTAGTTTTTTTGAGCAGAAATGTCTTCGACGCAGCAAAAAAGTAAAACAAATACTAATAATCTAGTAAGGAATTTCTTCATTTTTTATTGATTTAAGGCGCAAAGGTACAGACTTGTTTGAATTTTATATGGATAAACGGGCATAGACTTGTTTTTTGGGAAGGCATAAAGGTTTGCGCACCCACGTTTTTGGTGTAATTTGGAGCAGTGGATATGTTTTGTTTTAATGCTTTTTGAGCGATTCCAATATTTTATCTAGTTTTGCAACGGCGTAGAAAATTGCGTTTATTTGAGGATAAACTGTTTTAAGTAAAGAATACGAATAATGAGTCCATGCGTCCATGTGATTTTTAATATTTAGGATATTTGCCATTATTCATATAAGTATTTGGCCATGATTAATTGCAGAATTGAACGCAGGTGTTTTTCGGCTAGATGAGCCCTTTTTAAGGGATAACCACAATAAAAAGTAAGTACATCTTGCTTTGAATGGCAAAATATATGGGTGATGAAAAGAAATTCAAACGAACAAAAATCAAGCAGACAAGACGCAACACCTTTTGCGCAAACATATTTTCATGGAACTAAGGCAGACCTGAAAATTGGCGACTTCATTGAAGCCGGATACAACTCAAACTTCGGACGGCAAAGAACGGCTAAATATGTTTTCCTCTCAGCAACATTAGATGCTGCCATTTGGGGAGCGGAACTGGCCATTGGAGCAGGTCGCGAAAGGATTTATTTAGTAGAGCCAACTGGAGCGATAGAAGACGACCCGGATTTGACGGACAAAAAATACCCAGGGAATCCAACAAAATCTTACCGTTCGGAACATCCGTTTAGGGTTGTAGGTGAAGTAACCATTTGGCAAGGACACCCAACCGAACAAGTTAATGCCATGAAA
>JAAFHO010000942.1 GCA_013297575.1 Chitinophagales bacterium | reverse complement strand
CGGGTTGGCTCCCGGTGGTTATATCTTAACGGTAACCGATGGTGGTGGCTGTACAGGAACAGCGGCGGTTCAGATTATTCAACCAGTTGCCCCCCTTGTCGTAAACGCAAGTGCAACAGCAATAACTGGTGCAGGGCAAAATAATGGTACAGCTACGGCTAATCCAAGTGGTGGCACTTCGCCTTATACTTATCTTTGGAGTAATAACGCCATTACCCAAACCATTGAAAATTTATCGGCAGGCGTTTATACTGTAACTGTTTTGGACAATAATGGATGTTCTAGTTTTCAAACGGTAAACGTAAGTGCATTTAATTGCTCTTTCACAGCAACCATCCAGTCCACTAATGTCTCTTGTAATGGACAAAATAACGGAACAGCAACCGTTACCGTAGGCAATGCAAACAATCCAATTGTGTATCAATGGTCCAACCAAGCCTTTACATCATCCGTAAGTAATTTGGCACCGGGTACATATACCGTAACCGCTACCGATGCCACCAATTGCCCTGTTATTTTATCGGTAACCATTAGCCAGCCGCCCGCATTGGTGGTCAGTGTTTCAACCACAAACGTAACAGCTATTGGTGCTACGGACGGTACAGCAACTGTAAATGCAAATGGAGGAACAGCACCTTTTTCTTATTTATGGTCTAATGGAAGCACCTTACAAACGGCTAACAATTTGGCAGCAGGTACTTATACGGTAACTGTTACCGATAACAATGGGTGTACCAATACTCAAAATGCCTTTATCAATGCCTTTAATTGTACAGGTGTTGCAGCACTTAATGCAACTAACGCAAGTTGTGCAGGGGTGGCTAATGGCAGCATCAACGCTCTGTATATTGGTGGACAATCGCCCATCACTTATCTATGGAGTAATAGCCAAACTACCCAGTCTATTACAGGCATTACAGCAGGTGTTTATACTGTTATTATGACAGATGCCACTGGATGCGCACTGTTGGATACCGCTATCGTAACCGAACCAGCACCATTAGTAGCCGAAATTGCTTCAATTACGAATGTAACCTGTCCTAACCAACAGGCAGGATTTGTGGTCATCAACGTTACAGGAGGTGGTACAGCACCGTATTCGTTTAACTTTCCTAGCGCTGGTCAAAACTTGCTGGCTGTTGGTGTTTATACAACCACTGTTACTAACTCGAATGGTTGTACCACATTGGCCAATTTCTCTATCATAGCCTTAGACACAGTGCCGCCAATAATCACTTGTCCATCCAATATTGTTCAATGTGATTCTGGTTTCTCTACTAATTTTGATTTGCCAAACGTAGTTGATAACTGCCTTACAACAGGCATACAATACGCCATTATTCAAGGACAGCCCAATAATTCTTATTTCCCAGCAGGCACCACGACTCAAGTCTATCGGGTAACCGATAATGCGGGCAATAGTTCCACCTGCTCCTTTACGATCACTACTTATCCTTTGCCCGATGTACAAGGTGTACTTTTTGGTGATGATTTGAACAATACTGGAGTTGGGTTTATTAGTATTACTCCCGTTGGTGGCACACCTCCTTTTACCTTTGATTGGAAAAAAGACAACCAGCCTTTCGCTACAACGGAAGACTTGACGGGGCTTTTTGCTGGCAAATATGCACTCACAATGAAAGATGCGAGTGGTTGCGAAACCACATTATCCGTCATTACAATTGACAATGTGGTAAATACTACTACTCCGTTTCAGTCAGCGGGTATTCGTCTTTGGCCTAATCCCGTTATGAATGAAGGGTTATTGAACATAGAAATGAATAATATTGAACCTGTTTCTTTACTCATTGTGAACAATACGGGTCAAACTATGGTCACTCAACAGCAATTTGATGCGGTCACACAGGTAGATCTTTCAAAACTTACGCCAGGTATCTACTTTACTATTTTAGTGGACAAACAAGGGCAACGCTATTACGCGTCCTTTGTGAAGCAGCAATAACAGAATTTTAAGAGGATAAGCATAAACTTAGTGGTATAGTTTATGTTTATCCTCTTTCACTAAATCAGATTATTATGGAAAATAACTGGAATCAACTCACCCCAGAAGAGGAATACGTCATTGCAGAGAAAGGCACTGAACGAGCATTCACAGGGGAGTACAACAATTTTAAGGGTAATGGTATATTTGTATGCCGCCGTTGTAATGCGCCACTCTA
>JAAFHO010000941.1 GCA_013297575.1 Chitinophagales bacterium | reverse complement strand
CAAAGGTATGGGTGTAGTTAGTCTAAGCCGCTTTTTGCTTGTAAAAGGATGTAAACGGGTTGTAAAAGTATAATTTACTTTGTTTTTATCCACCCGATTACGGATTGTTCGGTATCCTTAGCCACCAATACCAATGACCATTTCCCTTTTTGATCCAGCACTGCTTGGTGCGTCAGGTTTCGCATGGATGCTACTAAGGATTTGATGCCTTCGAGGTTTGGGTCTGTGGTTCTCTTTTTCATATTTTAATATTTGGCAACTAATCAAGCGCATTCTGGTACAACGCAAAATTATCAGCATCGAAACACACAAAAATAACGCTTTCAAGCGCATCGGGATGAGTTTCCTCAAATTCTTGTAACGTATTGAGCGCAACGATACAAGCCTCCGCTTTTGGAAAACCGTAGATTCCGGTGCTAATATTGGGGAATGCAATGGTTTTTAAGCCCTTTTCGCTGGCCAGCATCAACGTGTTCCAATAGCAATCGCGGAGCAGTGCCTCTTTTGCTGCCTCTTTGCCTTGTTCCCATACTGGACCAACTGTGTGGATCACAAATTTCGCGGGCAACCGCCCTCCGGTAGTAATTACCGCTTGGCCAGTTTTGCAGCGGCCAATTTTTCTACAAGCGTCTAAGAGTTCTGGTCCGGCGGCGCGGTGAATAGCACCATCCACGCCTCCACCGCCAAGTAGTGAGGTGTTTGCGGCATTGACAATTGCATCAGCGGTGATCTTGGTGATATCGCCTTGGATACAAGTGACCTTTATTTGGCGAAACGAATATCTTTTGTGTGGTGTGGACATGGTACAAAGTTGCGTGATAAATGATGGTTTACTCGTTCCTAAACTTAAAATCATAGAAAAAAAGTTCCATTTGATACCTTTTAATTTTTGAAATATTCAACACCATTCTCACCAATATAGCCTTGTTTATTGTCCTTTAACACCTTGAATACATTAAAACTCCAGTTTTGATGAACTCGAAAATATCTAGCAAAAGTAATATCCTGATAACGGGGCGGAATAGGGGAATAATGCTTGTAACCAGTATAGAATCCGGTGTGTGATGATTCATATATATCTATCGGTGAGAATAAATCTATCCAAGTATAAATAATAAAGCATCCTTTGAGTCCATCTTTTTGGGTAACAATGTGGTTACTGTCGTTTCTCCCTATATTTAGTTGGTCATATTCTGTTGGAAGTTGAATTTCATTTTTGGAATTTACGATTCCCCATTTTTGGTTTTTTTTAACGAAAAAAATATGTTTATTTAAGTTTATGTATTTGATGCTATCATACGCAGGAGGGATAATTTCGGTACTATTGCTATTGATTAAACCATAATAGCCATCTTTTTTAATCAGTAATATATCCTTGTAATCAGGAGAAAAGGGTTTGATTTCATCAACTTTTAGGTCTTCTTTTAGTTGGTCTATACTTTTATCAGAAACGACGACCATATCAGTTTGATCGTTATATGTCGTTTCTCCGGCCATAATTGCTTCCTCGTCGTATAATTCGCTTACCACCCATTCACTTTTGTTGAATGCTTTCATTTGTCCGTCAAGGCCATAGTAATAATCCTTGCCATTTTTGGTTGTGAAAAAACCGATAAGTGAAGTAGTCCCTGAAATATTATTACCAGAGCGCTTTTTGTATTTCTGGTATTCGATTGTTTCGTATTGAACGGGAATTATGAGTTTGCCAGTTTGGTCAAATAAACCGAATTTATTACCTTTTTTAACTTTGAACACCTGGTAACTATAGAAATACGCTAGGCTTACTTCATCAAATTGAATAGGTACTATATTTTTACCGGTAAGATCATATAACCCGAATAATCCATTTTTTTTGACGAGGAAAAATTCACCCTCAATTTGAACCTGATCAAAATCAACAGGTATTATATTTTTTGATTTTATGTATGCACCCATTTTATTACTTTTAGTAACCAAAATTATTGATTTTTGGTGATAAAGATAAAGGTTTATCGCATCGAATTGAATAGGAATAATAGGAGTTCCTGCTATATCAACTAACCCTTTTTTTTGATTTTTAACTACTGTTGCGACAACTGGAGGTCTGTTTGAACCATCCCTTTTGTCGTAAATATCGGTGTAGAATCCGACACTATCAAATTGAGGTTTTATAGAAATATTACCTAGTGTGTCGCAAAACCCC
>JAAFHO010000939.1 GCA_013297575.1 Chitinophagales bacterium | reverse complement strand
TATGATTGTGGATGACCACAAAGCCACTTTGGTAGGTTTAAAAGCAGATCTTCAAGAGTCTGGAAAAATAATCGTAGTGGCTACCGCCGAAAATGGCCTCGATGCCGAGCGTATAATATATGAGCATTATGAAAAAATAGATGTGCTACTCACCGATTATAAAATGCCACTAATGGATGGTTTAGAACTCACAAAAAGGGTAAAAATTCGTCACCCTACTATCAAAATCGTAATGTTGAGCGTTGATAATGCTGTGAAAAGTGCTTTGAGTGCGCTTGGGGAAGGTGCTGTTCAATATTTAGTAAAAGACAGTTCTACGGATGATATTGTGCATGCTATCTTATTTTCAATGAAGCAAGAAGCCCAGTTGAATCATATTTTATTAGAAAATGGTGCTTTGATCTCTTCCGATGATCTTGCGCTGCTATCCTGTGTATTGAATAGTGAAAGTGCCGCTCAAATAGGGCGAAAACGCAACGAATCACAGACTCAAGTCGAGTCTAGTATTCGACGACTTAAAGATACTTTTGGTGTAAAAACAATCGAAGGCTTGGCCATTGCGGCATATTTTTCCTTGTTGAAAAAAAATAAGTAGTGTTTTAAAAAGGAAAATTCTAGTATAGTCGTAATTTAATTTTACGAACTGTGTAAATGAAAATACTATTTGAAGGTAAATATTGCTCCTTTATATTTCTTGCCCATAATTTTACACTAGTTAAGCCGTATTTCGGATAACACTAAATCTTTTTTTATTACATTACCTATAAAAAAGAACTTGTATTTCAGCAAGTGCTGCTTGCGGTAGCATACACTATAGGTCTAAAAAGTACAAATTATGACTATTGAGCAATTTGAAAATGCCATGATCCGACAATTGAAAAACTTAAATGATAAGGGTTTTAATCCGATTACAAGAGATACTATTCACAATCAAGTCCTTTCGGATAATGATGGCTTTGGGACAGCCAATTCTAAAAATATTTACAAAGCACTTATCCGTTGGATCCTCAAGAAAAATGAACACCAGGACAAAAACTGGCCATCTAACTGGTTTAGTCTCTCTGTTAATCAACTCGCTCAAAAAATTCTTTAATTATGAAAAATTATATCTTGATTTTTATACTTTTTGCTGGCACTTACTGCACCACAAGCGTAAATGCACAAGCAACCAAACAAATCACTATTGGCGGTGCTAAAACGCCATTGAGTAATACCGCATTCAATGGCCAAATTAAATATGGGCCTGAGGATTTAATTCAGGTTTACTCAGGGGGATTGTTCAGTTATGCCCCAGAGTTTGCCATAGAGTCAGGAAATAAAGATGCCTTTTCTGTAATGTCAGGTAAATTATCGGGCTTCTTTATGTTTTTTAAAGTGGATACTTCTGGTGGGGTGATACAACCTGACACAAGACGTTTTTTTCATGTCTTGCCAGTTTCTGCAGGATTTGAAGCCGGGAATAATTTTGAAACACTTAATGCTATTGTAGAAATAGGATATATGCCACAATATTCAAGACCTAATGTAGAAAACATCCCTAATTTTATCAAAAAATATACTAGAACAGGTTTGTTTTTGCAAGGAGGATATAAATATGCTTCAGTTCAGCAAAGCGAGGGTGGGAAAATGGATCAAAGTAAAGAATCCGTGAAAGATGTTATTTTGAGGGCTAAAGCGCGCGTCGTATTAGATTCTAAATACTGGTTACGAAATAGAAATACGGGCTTTGGATTAGGCTTTACTGGTACCTCCGATACATGGTATGATTTCTTGAATTCCCAAGTCTATTATCGCATAGAAGGTAGGATGAGTCTATATCTTTCTCGCGATTATAGTTTTGATTTTTATTATGAAAAAGGTTCTGGTGCGCCCAATTTTAATCAGGGCGAACAGTTCGGAGCCGGATTATCTGTAACATTTTAACTTTTTTATTATGCCAAGACAAATTAATGACAACCAACAATTTACGGATAAATTAGTCAAATTTATCCCAACCGAAATCATCGGTGCATATACTGCATTGGCAGTGTTTTTGGGTTATGATTACTCTGATGCCACACCGCCTCCACCGGTCATTGCCACACAATTGATACAAGTGGTGTTCTTTGTACTACTGATTCTAACGCCAATTTATTTGCGGAAAATAAGCAATGTTACCCAGCACCTCCAATTGCTCGTTTCTACCA
>JAAFHO010000094.1 GCA_013297575.1 Chitinophagales bacterium | reverse complement strand
CGCCTTTTCTTCGGCGGCGAATATAGAGGTTAAAGTAGAAACAGCAACAGGTGCTAGAAAGTACACTTTACCTGCGTTTGCACCAGTAAATATTACTATTGACGATTTCTGCAACCAATAAAGGTGAGACAATTATTAATCTATCAATATTGATCAATTTTGTGATCCTAGTTAGAGGTCTTTAAAATATAGCGGGGTTACTTTAAATAAAAATTAAGGTAACCCCCTATATTTTCTCAGCCTCGTGCTTTTTCCAACAACCAGCGTGTTTCCGCTACTAGTTTTTTTTCAAGTATTCGTTTTTCCAAGCGTTCTCTTTTTTTTAGGTCATTCTTCGGAATTGAAACCAACTGTATTAATAAATTAATAAAATTTTTATTGGAATCACGAACAATATCTGACAACAACTTTTCGGATACCCGCCAAATATAGACTTTGAATGCCTCCATTTTAGAGAATAATAATTCTGAATTTATTTCGTAATAGCACATTAGTTCTAGCCTACGGGCAATCAGATGGTAAACAATATTGGCCGAACTGTTGGGTAGATAGTCTAGTGCTAGTTCGAACTCTTTTTTTTCAAATAGACAATTGGCTTTGTTCACCAAATAGTATTCATGGGTATCCACATCTCCAAATAATTTATCTTTGTGCGACTCTACACAATCCAGTGCCCAGTCCACTTCACCCGATACGATAGCCACCCTCGTTATGTTTATCAAGGATGTGATGTGCAGTTTGCCTTCAAAGTACAAGTATCCTCGAGACAAATTATCTTTGTATAAGTGAAACTGTACCGTTTGGAGTTCATTATGTCCCCCATTCATTAATATCGTACAAATATTTCGAAGATGAGCAAAATAAGATTTTAAAGTTGCTGGGTCTATTAACTGCTCCTGTTTCCTCAAATCATCCATAAGGTACTCGAAATCTGCTTGGGTTGGTTGTTCCTTTTTGAGTAGTTTACATATTTTACCCGAAATACCAGCAATGACGATCGTATTTTTATCAATACCTGACTCAACATCAGTATCAATATAATTCACTATGATTTCAGACACATCAAATTGTGTTATCTTTTGCTGAAGGTAAAGTTGATTAAGAAATTCCAATTTATAAATTTCATAAAAAGTATAAAGGCTAGTCAATGCTTTATTTATATTCAGGTCATCGCGCCCCCTATTTATTTGGCTCATCCATTCGTAACGTTCGTACTCAAGTAGAAATTTTTGAAAGTATAAGGTTGGTGACTGCGCTTTTTTTTCAAAAAAGGTTTTTTCTACCTGTGTAAGGCTTGCTTCATAATTAACGCTATCTTTCAGCGTCCTCATTACCTTCACCCAGTCTAATGTTCTATTAAATTCCCCTTCCTGACTTTGGTAGTATTTCCAAAGCAGAAAATCTTTTAATAATTTATACAATTCCCCGATGAGTTTTTCGATTTTACCAGCATACACGGGAGTATTAGGAAATGCAATACGATATAAAACCTCTTTATGGGTCATTGTTGTATCAAAATGCGGATATAAAGGTTGTAAATAACCAAATAACCTCAATATTTCTACCCGTAATTTACTTCGATTGTTAAATTCTGATTTCAAAAACAGCATAAACTCATCGAGGTCTTCTGCCGCTAATAGTTTAAGTGTCTCTACCAATAGCGTATTTTTCATGCAAACATGTTTGAGTATGGTGGTAAAATAATGTAATTTTTTTGAAAATAGAACCGCTTTATCTTTGCATTAAGAAACGGCAAAAGTATCTTAAGTTGCCTTTCTAATGTTAAATCAGTTAAATTATTCACTATTTATTTTAAATTATGAAAAGATTCGTATTTTTTATTTGCCTAATTCTCTCTTACACATGCGTAATTGCAAACACTCCAGACCTAAAAACAACACATGATGACAACACAAAGATACTCCTAGACGATTGTACGCTCCCAGCTCCTACGGGATTAGTTGGTTCAATCACCCCACAGAACCTTGTTAATTTAACATGGAATGCTGTTCCGGGGGCTGTTGATTACGAAATTAAGACAATTCAATTTTCTACGGGAATAATCTTAAATACGACCTATACTACTAATACCTCTATTGTAATTAACCCAGGCTCACCCCAATGTTACACTTTTGAGGTTACTGCAGGTTGTGGATTTGGTCAATATTCCGACAAATCAACTACGACAGATCCTCCTCTATGTATAGAGTGGGTAATTGATTTAGTAATTAACCGAAAATTCAAGGACGAAGGCTGCACTACAATGACACATTTTGAATCTCGTATCAGTGATTTTATAAATATTGATATTCAAGAAAATGTTGCTCAATTATTAACAATAAAGAGAGTAGGGAGTAATGATCAAATTAAGATAGCTTTGGGTGAAGTTGCTGAACTCAATCATATAAAGTTCAATAAAGAAACGGGATCATTGGGCAATTTATTCACTTTATCATGTGCTGAGAGTGGTACAGGTTTGAAAGAAATTTTTGTCAAGACATGTCAAAGTATAGATAGACCAAATTTGAGACTAAACTTTAGACCAGGTGCACATCCAATCCTTACTGTAACTGATTTAGATTTATATGAATACACGGTTTCTTTGGCTACTTGTTCAGATGAGGACCTTTTACCTAAAAATAGATCATCTCTCTCAACCAAAACAAACCAAGAACCACTAGTTTCAGCAACACCAAATCCATTCTCCAACGAAATCAACCTATACTTACCGGATATGGAATCGGAGCATACCACCATTCAACTTTTCGATTTAACTGGTAAACTTTATTATTCAAAACTATCCGGCCTTTCAACCAATCAAGTAACTATCCCTACCAGCGAATTGCCCACAGGTATTTATATCTTACGTACGCAAACAGCAGATAGGGTGCAGACCATAAAGATGATAAAAACCGAGTAAATTGAATACACTGTATTAGTTTAACTTATTCGCCCTGCGAATAGGTTAAACTAATCTTTACTTCCCCTTCCCCTGTACCAATACCAAAACCGTATAAAACATAATCTTAAAATCGAGCGAAAGCGACATGTTTTCGATATATAATAGGTCAAATTTGAGCCGCTCCAGCATTTGATCCAAATTGGATGCATAGCCATATTTCACCTGTCCCCACGACGTAATACCCGGTCGTACCTTGAGCAAATGTTTATAATGCGGGTTTCTTTGTACAATCAGATCGATATAATAGGCACGTTCGGGGCGCGGGCCTACAAGCGACATATCGCCGCGCAGCACATTCCAAAAATTAGGTAATTCGTCCAAACGGTACTTGCGCATCGTAGCGCCCCAAGGTGTCACACGCGGGTCGGAATCGCCTTGTGATAGTTGCGGGCCATTGCGTTCAGCATCTTCCGACATCGACCTAAATTTATAAATATGAAAAGGTTTGTGGTGCAGCCCGACGCGTTCTTGTGCGTAAAAAATAGGCCCCGGCGAGGATAGTTTTATCCGGATAATAATATAAATATACAGTGGCGAAAGTAAAACCAATGCCAATACACTAGCCACTAAATCAATCAACCGCTTCAAAGTGCGTTGCCATTTGGGCATCAATTCCTGTCGTATTTCGATGAGTACTGCGCCATACACATGGTTCATTTTTACCGTACCCAACAATATATCGTACATATCTGGAATAATTTTGACCAATACCTGAAAGTCAAAATCGAAGAGCACATTGAGGATTTCCCGTACTTTGGTGTGCTCCGAGGTTTCTACCGCAATAATCGCCTCTTCTATTTGGTGGGTACGAATTACCTGTGCTAAATCTGCAATTTTGCCCAATTTGGGCAAAAGATCACCCACCGGTTGCGCCTCTCCTCCATTCGTATCTAGGTATCCGATAAATTTATAGCCCAATCCCTTAGGTTGTTTCTGTATATCGTGGTACAAATCGACGGCGTTTTGGTTGCCGCCAATAATTAAAGTATTAAAGGTGATTTTGCCCGATTTCAACCGCCTGCTCGCCCGTGTGAGCAAGATCATACGCATAATGGACGTAAGCAGAAAATGCAGCGAAAACAAGACCAAAAACGACTGATAATACGAGTGGTAATCTTTAACCACATCGTCCAAAACTAGGGCAAAAAACAGCACCAAAACCCCAAAAAAACTTAGAAAAAAGTTGCGTGTCAACGTCTGTAAACGCGAAAGACGGTATATATCGAGGTAATGATCGTAAATGGCGTAGAGCAAAATCCAACCCGTAGGTACCACCAATATGCCCAATAAAAAGTTGGGATCATTGATAATGGCAGATTGCACATCACTGCCTTCGCTGGCCTTGCGCCATGCGTAAAACAATGCCCACGCCAACATTGCCATCAAAAAATCGGCAAAAGCGTAGTAAAGGGTATGTCGTTGACGTATTTTTTTTGACAAAACTAAATGGTGGTGTATCTTTTTCCGGGCTGTGTTCTGAGCAATCCCTTGAATTCTAATTGAAGTATAAGTGCCGCTAACTCGCCCGATGGTAACCCAATAGCCTCCACGAGGTCGTCGATAGGGATAAGCGGCTGTTGTTTAACGACCTCCATGATCCTTTGCTCCGTAGGATTGAGGTCGATAAATAACTGTGTTTGAATAGCCTTTTTGCTGCCGTCCAACGCCCAGTTCATGGTCTCGGCTATATCAGCCGCGGACTCAATTAATTTAGCGCGGTTATTCTTGATTAATGCATTGCAACCCGCGCTATTGGCATCTTTGGGTCGCCCTGGTACTGCAAAGATATCTAAATTATACTTACTCGCAAACTCTACCGAGATCATAGAGCCGCCACTGGTCGCTGTTTCTACCACGATCAGGGCATCACACAGCCCCGAAATAATGCGGTTCCTCATCGGGAAATGCTCGCGATCGGGCGGAATATCGTGTGGGTATTCGGACAGCAATCCGCCATTTTCGATCATTTTTTGGGCAATTCCTTTATGTGCCGCTGGATAAATACTACCCAAACCATGCCCCAACACGCCAATATTTGGCATTCCTATATTTGTCGCTTTCCGGTGTGCTGTGATATCCACTCCATAAGCCAAACCGCTGACTAATACGATATTGTAAGGTTGCAGACCATCTACCAATTCCTCGCAGATGGCGCGCCCGTGATCGCTCACATCGCGCGTACCGACAACCGCCACCATGCGCGGTGCATCCAGTAGTGCAGTAGCCGATCCTTTAAAAAAAACCATTAATGGGCAATCTCTACGCGATTTTAGGCGAACTGGAAAAGCCGCATCGGTATAAAAAAGCGCGTCAATATTGTTTTTTTCAATAAATTCAACTTCTTTTTCAGCCAATTGTAGGGGTACGGGGGAAACTATCTCCTCGATAATACCAGGACCAATACCTGGTATATTGAGTAAATCTTTCTTTTTAGCCTTGAATACCTCTTCTGCACCGCCACACCAGGAGATCAGGTTTCGGGCAGTAATAGCGCCAACCTGTGGTATACGGGTTAGGGCGATTTGATATAAAAAAGCGTTGGTGCGCATGTTTTTTGAATGGAGGGCAAAGGTATTGAAAAAATTAGTTCACAGTATATTTATAGGGAGCGTCGTTAAGTTTTGTGCATAGATTTATGGGACGCTGTACGATTTTTACGCATAAGACCTCCAGAGTTCAAGCATAAACTCAAAAAAGCCACCCCGAATACTCGAAGTGGCTAATATATTTTAATACTTATCTTTAATGGGACAGGTTATACCGTCGATTTTTTCAAACCAAGATTTTTGCCTCCGTTAAAAATATCTTCCGCTATTTTGAGCCCTAAGTCCACGCCGCCCAAGTTTTTGCGTACATCCATTTTACCGTTCGCATCCAAAGCAAAAGCGTCGAAAGACCAGTGCACACCTAGATAAATGCGACTTAGGCCGTTTTCTTCCATCATTTGCCACAAACCGTCGCTAAACTTGCGTTCATGGCGTGGTCGTACAATACCGTTATTATCAGTAGTTACACCGTTCATTTCGTCCGAAACAAAACTAAGGCCATCAAAGAGATGATCAGGGCCATCAGCAGTAACATCATAAAACAAACGAACCATTTGGAAAGCAGCCGCACCAAATGTAGCATGACCTGACGGATATGCCGGGAATGGTGGCGTAGAATTTCTACCTATTACGTTGGAATTGGGTGCACCAAAAGGCATCCAATGTGTATCGCAATCGTTGTTGAGGTTGTCGCTTGGGTTGGTATGTTGCAAAGAGCCTGTGGATTGGTCGTGTTCGCGTACACCTACTACAGGTCTCCACAAATTGTGTACATATTTTTGCTCCCAAGCAAGGATACCCGCATCACCGAGTGCCACATTGACTAGCGCAAACAAACGTGCGTTATCATCGGTGTTGTTGCCTTTTGCTTCTGCAATTTTTCGCACAATTTGGTTGTATAAACGCGGCGGTGTACCCAACAAATTGGCACCATCGTATCCCCAATACACGCCCATTACCGTTTCGTCGATATTTCTGGTTGCAATACCGTTAGGAACCGTCCCCATGAGTTCAGGAGCAACACCCTTTCCACGTACTTGCCTCAAAGCAGTAGTGTAAGCAGGATCGCCAGGGAGCGGAGGAGTACCTAAACTGTGGCGATTGGTCACCGCAAAGCATTTAGCGTTCTTGCCATACAATGGGCCATGATAACCTTGCTTGATATTGTCGGGTGTGGGGCGGTGGTAATACTTTTTATCGGATGGAGCGGTATAATTGTAATCGGCTGAACTCGGATCACTTTGGCGATCAGCCAGCATCAGCGTCCCCACACTTCTACCAAAATTAATACTGCTGGTCAGCACTACTTCAGAAATACCTTGGTTGATGCTAAGATCGTTCTTTGCTTCATTAAATCGGGTATTAAAATAAGTGAACTGACTAGGGTACAATACCGTAAGGGTTTGAAAGGCCGCGCCAGCTACAGCCGCTGCAGGAGAAACACCCGCGGGTGCTGCTGGTAAACTTGGCAAATAAGCGGGGAGGTTAATATTGCCTTTTGCTTTAGCATAGGCATCGTACATGGCTAAATGGATAATGGCCAAAGTACGTGAACTCTGTGTGGGGCCGAGTGTACCCGAATCCAGTTTGGTGGAGTGACTGATACGATTGGCCTCTAAGGCTGTTTCGTTCCAGAACAAAATTGGGTCTGTGTTCATAATTTTTTTGGTTAATTCTACTGTTAAAAGAGAGGTAAGTACTTATTTCGCGCAATTGCAGGGCAAAAGTGCAGGGAGGCAAAATTATTTATTGGAATTTATTTGGAAATATATTGGAATCCTATACATTTGTGCTTTATAAAGAGCCATAAGATATTTTAAACCACCAAATCAATGCAAACCAAAGATTTTACCGTCTTTCAGGTACTCCTGTCTGAAATTCACCAAAAAGCGTTCAATGAACCTATTTCCAAACTCTCATACAGTAAAGCACAAATGCTCAGTTGGCTCATATCCAATGATACCAATCAGATTATTAGTTACAAATCACTCATTAAATATGTTGATGCGGTAATAGCACACTGTCCGCAAAACATAAACCCAAATCTCACTACTTTGCTGATCTTGGTCGAGTACCACACCGGACAAAAACAAGAAAAACTACCAGCACTTGTGCTTTGGACTACTTATCAAAAATTATTACTGACGAACACCGCCGTGGTAATTTTAAATACAAAAAATTAAAAATGATGAACCCAGAAGTAAATTGGTTTTTTGATAAATCAACACAATGGCAAAAAGCCTATCAAGAACTAAGAGAACTGGTACTTTCTTTTGATTTAACAGAAGAATTAAAATGGGGCTGTCCTTGTTACACAATAGGGAAAAGCAATATTGTTTTGATACACGGTTTCAAAGACTATTGTGCTTTATTGTTTATGCAAGGCGCTTTACTGAAAGACTCAAAAAATATTTTAATCCAACAAACTGAAAATGTGCAATCAGCAAGACAAATTCGTTTTGCCAACATTGAAGAAATATTGAACAGTAAATCAGTCATAAAGTCATACATTAAAGAAGCCATTGAACTTGACAAAGCAGGACATAAAGTAGCATTAAAAAAGACTACTGGATACAAGATGCCATTAGAGTTTCAAAATGTATTAGATGATATGCCAGAATTGAAAACTGCATTTGAAGCACTAACACCAGGGAGACAAAGAGGTTATTTGTTGTATTTTTCGTCAGCCAAACAATCCAAGACAAGGAACGAAAGAATAGAAAAACACATTCCCAAAATACTTGAGGGAAAAGGATTAGACGATTAAAATGAAAAATAATAAACGGCTAACAGGAGTTTGGTAATTAATTGTATCCAATTACTTAAAATTGTATCCTTAAATATAAACGGGAATCATGGAGTCAATATCCTAAATGGCATACCATTGAGCCAACCCTAATTACAATAAAAGCGTCCATAGTATTGCTCAATGATCACGTTTTTAAATACGAAAAATGAACAGAAAATACCTTTTTTTACTAGTAATTGGCAGTATTGCCTTGTTTGCTTATTGCACAAGTGGAAAAAAATCCCAGTTGCCAATAAGCGAAAAACCTATTTCCAAGAACAAATCCCAAGGATTAAAAGACTATTATAAAGACTATTTCACCATAGGAGTAGCTGTTTCGCCCAAGGCTTTAAAAACAGAGGAAGCAAACCTGGTCATTCAGCAATTCGGCAGTCTAACCCCCGAAAATGCCATGAAAATAGCCCCAATCCACCCCAACGAAAACGAGTATGATTGGGCAGGTGCCGATTCCATCGTCGCTTTTGCAGAGCGCAATAAAATGAAAGTAAGAGGGCATACATTGTGCTGGCATAACCAAACCCCCGATTGGTTATTCAAGGATAAATACGGCTTCCCAGTGACAAAAACAGCACTACTCCAACGCCTAAAAGACCATATTACCACTGTAGTCTCAAGGTATAAAGGCCGCGTATATGCTTGGGATGTAGTGAACGAAGCTATTTCGGACAATTATGATCAATACTTGCGTAAAACGCCGTTTTTAGAGATTTGTGGTGAAGAGTATATCGCTAAAGCCTTTGAATATGCCCACGCAGCCGACCCCAATGCCTTGTTATTTTATAATGATTATAACGAAATAGATGCCGTAAAACGGGCAAAAATTATCCGATTAATAAAAGAACTGCAAGCCAAGGGGGTACCCATTCACGGTGTTGGACTACAAGCACATTGGGCTACAAACGAGCCTTCAAAGGTGCAATTAGAACTCACCTTGGAGGATTTTTCGGCAATTGGTCTAAAAATACAGATCACCGAATTGGATATTTCGGTGTATCCGAAAGAACATATTTTTAGAGAAGCAATGGCGCAGGATACTTTAAACAAATTTACACCCGAACGCGAGGCGCAACAGATCGACTCCTATAAAATGTGCTTTGAACTTTTCCGCAAATACCGACAATACATCACTGGTGTAACGTTTTGGAATATTTCCGATCGCAAAAGTTGGTTGGATAATTTTCCGGTAAAAGGCAGGAAAGATTATCCGCTGTTGTTTGACCGCGATTTAAAGGAGAAAAAAGCATTTTGGGAGGTAGTGGCGTTTTAAGGAAGAAACTACACTTCTTCCGGGCCTTCACCCACCCAATCTTGGATATAATATTCGTTTTCGCAATATTGCTTCAAGTCACTTTCTATAAATGTGCGTACTTCTTGTACTATTGTACCGGGGTACAACACGTGGATGTTGGGACCCGCATCTAGGGTGAAATAGACCTGATGGCCTGTATCTTCGCGGTAATTGCGTATTTTCTCAATAATTGCCAATGAATTGGGGCGCATGAGCATATAAGATGGATTGCTACACATCATAAGGGCGTGGAGCGAGAGTGCTTCATCTTCTGCTATTTTACCAAATGCTGGTAAATCACCCATTTGTAGTGCCTCCGACAAATTAGAAAGTCGCGCACGTGCCTGCGTATAGCGCGCCTCCGCATAAGGATTACCCTCCATCAAGGCGTGTCCTGCCCGACTGCTCACTTTTTTCTCTTCCTTGGAAACGATCAATATATCATCGTGGAAATCCTTGAAGGTATCGTGTAACCAACCTTCGGCACTAATCCCAAACAGATCGGAACTACCCGCCAATGCGCTGGTAGTACCCCAAACAGACGCATGCGGAAAGATGGAGCGACAAGCACTTCCACTCCCCAAACGGGCAATAAATGATGCTTTTTGATCAAATTCAGCAGGATCTTTTAAAGTACCAAACAGGTGGTCCTCCAAAGAACATAAGCACAACGCCAAGGCCGACATCGCAGAGGCCGACGACGCAATACCCGCTGAATGTGGGAATGAATTGCCCGAATATACTTTCAAACTTAACTGCGGCAAAAACGGGTAAATGGGAATCAATCGCTCCAAAAACTTAACCATTTTAGCATGAAAAGCGGCATTCGGCTCTTGATGAAAATAAAATTCGAGATCAATTTCATTATCGTAATTTTCGCGAAATTCAAATTCCAGCAACATATCCGTAAAAGATGCCGAAAGCGTAAAACTAAACGATGGATTGCGCGGCAATTGGTCACCGTGTTTGCCCCAGTATTTTACAATTGCAATATTGCTTGGACTACGCCAAGTAAAGTCTCCTGCTTCGGGCGCATTAGAGGAATCGAGGATCAATTTTGAATTTTCGTACATACTCATTTATTTTTCGGTGCAAAGGAACTCCGAAACCACCAAACAATTCCTATTACTTGTAAAGAAATATTGCTTTTTCAAGAAAACATTTTACTTTTGCGGCATGAGTCAAATCTGGCAAAAAATCAGGAGGATTGGTTTGGAAATTTATTGTTTCCTCACAGCACCGCTAGTCGTCAAAAACTGTCTTGGTATGATTACCTTTACAGGGCTAATTTTTATGATGACCATTTGGTGGTTAAAATGCTATACCAACCTCGGTCAAAACGTAGAGGTACCCAATTTTGTAGGCATGAATTACAAGGAAGCAGTGCGTTCTGCGCGTTCCCACAATTTCGATATCGCCATCACCGATTCCATTTATATGGAGGGCAAAGCACCAGGACAAGTGCTTTCTCAAAATCCCATCGCCAAAAGTTACGTTAAAGAAGGTCGTACGATCTATACCACAATTGTGAAAAACAATGCAGATATGGTCACGCTGCCCAATCTGGCCGCTAATGATGATTACGATTTGTATAGTCGTCAGTGTAACCGGATGAATATCAAAACGCGTATCTCGGCACGAGTACCTTCCGGGCGGCTTCAGCCAAATGTCATTTTGGCGGTGATCAACCGTGCAGATACCATCACGTCATTGCTGCGCCGTGGTCATAAGGTAGAAATGGGTACTATCCTTGATTTTGTGGTAACCGAAGCCCCTAGTGCCGATTTGTCCATTCCCGATTTGGTTTGCATGACTTATGATGAGGCCAAATTTATTGTAACCAATAGCGGATTGGCAATTGGGCAGGTATATAAAGATGGAACTGTGACGGATGCTTCTACTGCGTATGTGTGGAAGCAGACACCAGCACCATCGGATATAGGCGTAACTTCCGGCCAAACCATGAATTTATACCTCACACAAGATGCTCCACAGGGCTGTCGTTAAGCCCCTTTATCACTTTTCATTATAAAACACGCAATATGGAAGACATAACTGTTCAAGAACTTAAACAGAAATTAGATGCGGGCGAGCAATTCGTTTTTATTGACGTACGCGAACCTTGGGAATACGAAGAGTTTAACTTAGGTGCCCAATTGATACCGCTTGGCGACCTAGTCAACCGTGCCTGGGAGTTGGAAGCGCACAAAAACGATGAAATAGTAGTACACTGTAAGTCGGGGGGGCGTAGCGGCATGGCCAAACAGTTACTTACAGCGCAAGGTTTTACTAAGGTGCGCAATACGCTCGGCGGCGTGCTGGAGTGGAAGGCTACTTTTGGGAAGTAATTGGGTTACTATTAGGACGTACACACCTTATATATGGGGTGTGTACGTCCTAATAGTATAAAGCATCCGACACCTTATATATATAGGTGTCAATTACCCCTTTAAAAGGTAAATCAAGATGTGTACTTCGGGGCTGTAGGTTTAGCATGAAAATCGCATAGCATCCTATAAATCTGTGCACAAAACTTAAAGGCGCACAGTATATAACCTACTCCTTTAAAGCAGACTTAAAGATTGCAAGAGGGACAATAGTTTTATCTCAATACCCTCATTATTATTACTTCGTCTTTTTGCCTTTTTGCAGAATAAAAGATAACTAATTCTAGGTTTTTATCTCTTTTGTTCTATAATAGGCCAAATATAATGGCACCAGCAAAATAATTTAAAAAAAAGTGTAAAAAAGTTTGGTGATTGGGATGTGCTGATTGTACCTTTGCAGCCGCTTTGATAGAGAGGGTTGTTACAGAGATGAAGGAAACAAAGTGACCAAATATTTTTTTAAAAAAGTTTAATAAAAATTTGGTGGTTAAGTTAGGTTGTTTGTACCTTTGCGGCCCATTCAATACAGAGGGTTTCAAAGAAAACAAATACGGTACTTGAGGCGATAATTTGAAAGGAAGTTTGAAAAAATAATTTTAAAAAACTTTTGAAAAAATTTGGTGGAATGAGAAGAGTGGTTGTACCTTTGCGCTCCCAAAACGATGGGGGCAT
>JAAFHO010000937.1 GCA_013297575.1 Chitinophagales bacterium | reverse complement strand
TTGAAAACGGCCAATTTGAACTCCGCGACGCGCTGGGCAGGTTGATTACAACGGTTCAGTTTCAAGGGAATGGATTCCGATTGGAAGGTACTGATCTAGCCGCTGGTCTTTATTTTTTCCAGATTAATACTGGGGGACTAAGGGGGTATTCGGGGAAAATTAGTGTGAAATAAGGTGATTTAGGGGTATAAAGTACACATTTTAGGTTCGTGCTGCTGCGACAGGTATAATATAATTTGGCTGGCGCGGTAGGTAAAAATGGACTTGAAATGTGTGCTTTGTTATTTTATCGGCCATAATAGAAGCATGTACGTCATTGCACATTGTTGGCAGTAGTCTTCGTTTTATTCTAATTCTTCAAATATAAATCCCCTGCCTCTTTCTATATTTAATTGTTCCAAAAATACTATTTTTAAAGCGATGAAAATACCTGTTTCATTTCCAATCGCCTTACTGTCAACTGGGTGGCATGTGTATTCAAAAATTTCAATCTGTAAATCTGTTGAAATATTGAGTTCTTGGTTTTTCAAAAAATCAACAAATCTTTGGATGCCTTTCTCGAACGGAATTTTGACTAATCTGTCAAAATCTACCTCAACAATTTTATCCTTATCATCTCCAGTAGTAAATCTGATGTTTTTTAGCACCTTAATTTCGATTAGCTTGGTATCATTATCTGAATACCTACTGTCAATTGAAAATTTGAAATCTGTGTGAAATCCAGGTCCTGTTTGATGATGTTTTTTAAACCTAAATTTCTTGTGAATTTCGGAATAAATGAATTTCTCGTTTTGAGTTATTGTGAATGATTCCAATTCGTTTTTTCTTTTTGATTACATTAGACTTTACAAATTTGCGACCTCTAGGAGCAATTTTCGGAAAGTGATTGTTTTTCGATTTTTACAAGTCGTCTATTTCTTCCTCTGTCAAACCTGTAAAATCCGAGATGTCTTTGTTTGGCAGGCCTTTTTGCTTCATTTTTCTTGCGACTTCATTTTTTGCTTTTTTATCGGCCCTCTTTTCTGCCAATTCTACTTTACCTCTTTCATCTTGCTCTCGCATTGCGGCATAGTCATAAGCCTCTAATTCTTCTTTTTCCCATGAATGTTTATTCGCATCGTGGTATGCTTCTTTTAATCCTTCGTCATCCACGTTGTCTGGAATAACCGTTAAGGTCTCCGATTCTTTAATAAAAAATACCCACTTATCTGTGATTTCCGTTAGGTCTTCTAATTGTTTGGTAAATTTCGGGAGTTCTACAAAATAGAAATCCATATCCATAATGGTGCGCTCACCATTTTCGATATCGCAAACTGCATGATGTGAAAGATATTTTTCCCCAGCAGTGAATTTGAAATCAAATATCCCAATAAAAATAACTGGTTTGAGTTCAGTGTAGTGTTCGCCGCTCTCAATTTGCTGGGAATACTCCTTACTCGCATAGTAAAGCAATCGTTTATCCAAGCCGTCGGGTTCAGCTACCTGCATCTCGATGATATAGGTTTTGCCTTTTTTGTCTCTCGCCTTCACGTCAATAATCGACGCTTTTAGGTTTTTAATGATGGGTAGTTGGTACGGATTGAGTATTTCCACATCCTCAATGGCATCCTTACCCTTCAACTTCATCACGGCGTTGAGGAATGAGATAAGTATGATCTTCTTATTTTCGTTGCCGAAAATCTTCCGAAAAGCAATATCATTTTTTATATCTACGAATTGCATCTTGTAATTTTTCACAAAACTAAGGGCTTTTCGTTGATTTACCCAAATTTTGTAGTTATTGTCAATGGTTGCTTCCCCGCCAAACCGCTGCGCTTAGCAAGAAAGTGTTAGTAGGGCGTTTTTATTTATTAGACTGATTTTCAAGGATTTGTAAAACTCGTGCCAATAGTAAACCTGTTAAATCGCTAATTTCTGGCGGATTTATACCTTTCCCATGAAGTCTTAAAACAAACTCAACCTCTTTTTCTTCTTTCGCTTTTTTTATGATCTCTTTTGCGTCTATCTCTATGGAGTGATTTCTACTGGCAATACTCATCAGTTGCTTTAAATATTTATCGTATGCCTTCCGGTCTTTTTCCGGAAGTTTCATTGTATCCAATTTCTCATTGGCTTCTTTCAGTCCTTTGGCGGAAAATGAAGGTTTAATTTCTGCATTTTTTAGAAAATATATCCACTCGTCTAACCGGTC
>JAAFHO010000938.1 GCA_013297575.1 Chitinophagales bacterium | reverse complement strand
TCTTAACGCTTCCGCAATAACCCTGCGCTGCGTTTTTACATTCACTGGAGGGTATTTTGTGTAGCGTTTTACACCCATTAAGAATGTTTTTAGCAAATCACCTTCTGTAAAGGAAGCAATGGCATCCGTCGCATTTTTGCTCATACGCGCCGTTACATCGTGGAAAAACACCTGCAACATGGCTTCATATACCTCCTTGGGTTGCGCCATATCACTCCGCTGCTCAATTTTCATAATACGGAGCAACATCGACTCGGCGGCAAAGAGATCGATCATCATATCGGCGCAGTTCATCAGGATTTCTTGCTCGTCCTTTAGGTTGAGTTTACCATCCATTTGCATTTTTGCTGCACCTCCTGCGGTCATCAAAATAATCTTTTTAAAATCAGATATGGCTTTGATTTCCTCAGCGTACGCACCTTCTAAACGCTCCATTGAAGGCATCGCAGACAATTCTTTTTGCACAGCCCAAGCCGGACTCACAATATCCAATTGACCTTTCAAAGCGCGTTTGAACAATTGATCTACCATTAATAAGCGGTTGATCTCGTTAGTGCCTTCATAAATACGGTTAATACGGCTGTCGCGGTAAGCACGAGCGGCGGTGTATTCCTCGCTAAAGCCAATTCCACCATGCACCTGAACGTTTTCATCTACACAATAGTTGATAACTTCGGAGCCAAGTACTTTAATGATAGAACACTCAATCGCATATTCTTCAGCCGCTTCTAAAGTAGCTTGGCCAAATGATTTGCCAGCAGCAGAACCCGCCTCTTTTTTCTCGTGCAACAACTGGGAAATTCGATATGCGGTGCTTTCCGCAGCAAAAGTACGGATGGCCATTTCGGCCAATTTATATTGTATTGCTCCAAATGTACCAATTGGAACGCCAAATTGGATACGTTCATTAGCGTATTGTACGGCAGAAGTAGTCACGGTACGTCCAGCACCAGCGCACATTACACCTAGTTTGTAACGACCGATGTTCAGCGCATTAAAAGCGATTAAATGGCCTTTACCCACTTCGCCCAATACACTATCAACAGGTACTTTCATATTCTCAAAAAATACCTGACGGGTAGAAGAACCTTTGATGCCCATTTTGTCTTCTTCGGCACCCAATGTTAAACCAGGGGTATCTCGCTCAATGATAAAACCTGTGAATTTTTCGCCGCCAATTTTTGCAAATACGATAAAAATATCGGCAAAACCAGCATTGGTGATCCACATTTTTTGGCCATTAATCACATAATGCGTGCCATCTTCACTGAGGTCTGCACGTGATTTAGCATTCAAGGCATCAGAACCACTTCCTGGCTCGGTGAGGCAATAAGATGCTTTCAATTCGCCCGAAACCAACCGCGGCAAGTATTTTTGCTTTTGTGCTTCGGTACCAAAATAAAGGATAGGCAACATACCAATGCCTGTATGCGCAGCAAATGCCACTAGAAATGACCCTGCAGGTCCCGTAACATCCGAAATAACGGTATTTGTATTCGTGTCCATTTCAGTGCCACCATACATCGCAGGTATATGCGCGCCAAGCAAGCCTAGTTCGCCAGCACGTGACAATAAACCCGGCACGATACCCGGTTCTTGTTTTTCAATTTTTTGGGCAACAGGATATACTTCCTGCTCAATAAAATCGACGGTCATTTGGCGTACCATCAATTGTTCTTCTGTGAGTTCTTCCGGTATAAATGTATCTTCCGGCTGACTTTCGCGGATAAGGAATTCCCCGCCTTTTAATACGTCATTTGCGACCAATGTATCTTCCATATTTTTAATTGAATTTTAATTATTAGCGAATTTTCGCTGCAAAGATATAGGGTTGCATTTATATCCACAAGAGCTGATAGAATTTTTTTTTGGAGAAATGTACATTATATACATTTGCCCTTGGTTAGTACACTTATTTAACGCCTACCCATCACCATTCGATCTGCCCCTCCAATATCCTTTTGGAGGATTATATTCGTCATACCATTTTCTTTTAGCAGTACTGCTACCTCAGGGGCATTAAACTCATTGCATTCAAAAAATAGCGCACCTCCCGTTTTTAGGTATTGCTGTGCAAGATGTACAATAGCACGGTAAAATAAAAGCGGATCATCGCCCTCTACAAACAAGGCCAATTCCGGTTCATGTTCCAAAACGTGTGCTGGCATTACTGCCATTTCGTGCCTAGGTA
>JAAFHO010000936.1 GCA_013297575.1 Chitinophagales bacterium | reverse complement strand
ATTGGACTAGAGGAGTTGTTGCCAGTTTATTGCCCATTAAACATTGGATAGAACGAATTTGGCAACAAGTACGATATGAAAAAAATGAAGGTCAAATTAGAGTTGGAGGCTGTCCGCTTATTTATCCTTCGATTCCCATTGTTAAATCAGGAAATCAGGCAATTTTACAACATTTTGAGGACTGGTCAACGCATAATTAAAACGTAAAAATTATAATTTAATATAAAAAAATGACATCAAAAGAAAAAATCGCCCCACTTGTACAGCAATTAATAACGGCCCGTAGTGCGGAATTAGCGCAACACGAAAATGAAATATGGAACCTGTCGCGCCCTCTGCTTCGATTGGTGCATGCGGAGGAAGAAGATTACTCCACGTTAGGTAATTGTAGAATTGGAGGTACTCCAGATTTGCCCAAGGACATGGATTATCCTGTGAAAAATGGCAAGTATTACCGATTTATTGGCCAGTTGAATTTTGCAGAACTACCCGATACCCTGGAAATATTGCCCGAAAAAGGCATTTTATTTCTTTTCTGCGGTGATCCATTCGAAAATGAATCGCACTGTTTTTATTATGATGCCGCTGCTGAATTAGAAAACAAACAACCTCCGCTCGATATGGAATGCCTAGATCCTTACCAAGAAGATGATGGGGATTTTGTTGCTCATAAAATAGCATTTGAACTGTCTTATCAAATTGGTTGGTCGGATGATCTAGTGGATTTTGAGTTAACGGAAGAGCCAACGGATAAGCCTTTTGATACACATGTCGGTGGGACGGCATTTGGGGGTGACACAGAAGGATTATACGCGCTCTTGAAGGGGTTTGATATGCTTCGAGATACCGTACTATTTTTGGAAGAACCCGATCAGGAAACCTATTGGATACCACAAAAACGAGGTTTGGTAGCGCAGATGGAGGATAAAATAAACAATCCAGAAAAATACAATACCGAAAACAGTACGATCAATATAGCAGCGGTCAAAGAATCCCTACGACAGTTATTGGCATTTGACGAAAACAGAGCGGAGCACCGCAAACATTTTAAGGACGTTTTTTGTCTTTTTAGCCTTGAGTCCCGCGATGAATTTAATATGTGGTGGAGCGATAACGGTTTTCTAAATTTCTTTATGCTAAAAGAGGATTTAGTAAAGCGCAACTTTGGGAATGTGGTTGTGGAGGTGGCTTCATCGTAAGGGCTTCACTCAATCACAAACACAATAAAAATCCCCCAACGCCGTAGCCACCAACTGAACAAGCCCTAATGACGCACCCAGTGGAGCGCATACCTCGATCATACCTGTTGTGCCTGCAAAACTTTGGACAAAACTACCAAAAGGAGTCGTATAATTCAAAGAAAAAGGCGGCGATCCAGTGAGTTGAACTTCAATTGTTTGGCATGTACCTTGGCAAAGCATTGTATTGGATGCAGAAAAGGAAACAGTAGGTTGTGGCCGCCAATTAAAACAACTCATATTAGAAATATCTAAACAAGGATCGTTCAAATCCACTTGTCCATTCGGTAATGAATCGCCTACAATGGCCGCTATACAATATTGCACGCCAGTCTGCATCGTTGATGCGTTATAAACAAAATTTGGTAGATCGCTGGTAGCCACAATGGTCGTCAATGGGGCATTAGGATTGGTAAATAATATAAATTGAAGGGCATCATCTGGATCAAGGTGCGTACCGTTAGGAAAAGGAATAGAAACAGAGGATTGCGTACATATATTAGGTGCAACATTCGCTATCGTTCCTGCATCGGAGGGGCATAAGCACGTGAGTTCGGGTGTACCTGGCGGCCAAGACGACAAAGACCGGATGGATACCAGCGGACTTAACATGCAGTAGTTGGTGATGCCTCCTGTAACGGGATCGTACAAACTTAATCCATTATAAGGCATATTAGAGGCTACAATAATACCCAATCCTGGAATACCTTCCATGCCTACAACAGGATTAGAAATGATGCTACTGGTTTGTACCGATGCACTGGGATTGGTGGTGTTGATTTGGTAAACAGCATTTCCTGAATAGGGCGTAATTCCGTATAAAGCGCCATTCCAGAAGTAAAGATCCTCCAGTTGTATATTGGGCGGGAAATCGCCAACATAATTGAGCGTATTAGTGGCTATATCGTAGGTATATAATGATCCCGTACCTGAACCATAGACCACTGCAGTCGTTACATATACAA
>JAAFHO010000933.1 GCA_013297575.1 Chitinophagales bacterium | reverse complement strand
GTGATCGAAATTGATCCCGAAAAAATTGAAGAAATTCGGAAAAACACCGAATACCTTTTTATTGAAGGCGATGCCACAGAAGATGATATTTTGCTCGAAGCAGGGATTGCTAATGCCAATGCGCTGGTCGTTACGCTCCCCGCCGATGCTGATAACCTGTTCGTCGTATTGTCTGCACGTCAATTAAACGCCAAACTGCGCATCATTAGCCGTGCCAATAATACATCGGATGAACTAAAAATAAAACGTGCTGGAGCGGATCATGTGGTCATTCCTGAACGAATTGGTGGTTTTTATATGGCTACTTTGGTCAATAAACCCGATTTGGTAGAGTTTTTTACGCTTTTGTCCAATATGGGGCCAGGGCAGGTGGTGTTTGAAGAAATTAAAGTGAATAACCTTCATCCTCGTTTTCAAAATAAAACGATTGAAGAGAGTAAATTGGATAAAGAAGGCAGGTTGCCCATCGTGGCTGTTCGTTATCCCAATGGTAATTATCAATTGAACCCATTACCCAATACGGTGTTATCTAAAGGTATGGATATTGTAGTGTTGGGCGATCCAGCACAAATGAAACAGTTTAAATCTATTGCGCTGGGTGGAGAAAAATTAAGTAGTTAGTTCCAATAAAAACACCATGTTATTAAAAATGCCCGATGCAGAAGTATCGTATCATGCTGATTTATTCACTCAAGCAGAAAGCGATGATCTTTTAAATGCACTTCAACATCATATTGATTGGCGACAAGACGAGATTAAAATGTACGGTAAAGTTATACCCTTGCCCCGATTAACGGCCTGGTACGGCGATTCCGGTAAATCCTATACTTATTCTGGGATTACGATGGAGGCATTGACTTGGACACCCGAATTACTAACGATTAAACACCGTATTGAACCGATTGCAGGGATTGAATTTAATAGCGTTTTATTGAATTATTACCGATCTGGTAATGATAGTATGTCGTGGCATGCCGACGACGAACCTGAACTTGGGCGAAACCCAATTATTGGTTCGGTTAGTTTTGGCGCGGCGCGTTTTTTCCATTTTAAACACAAGTCATTGCCCCAGGAAAAAAGAAAATTTGAACTACAACACGGCAGTTTTTTATTAATGGGCGGCACAACACAGCATTTTTGGTTACATCAAATCCCCAAAACAGCAAAGCCCATTGCACCTCGTATCAACTTGACATTCAGGGTGATACGCTAAGTTTGTTTTCTATCATTCTTTTTACTTGAAATCCATTTTCTCCAGCGAGGTAACTCAAAAACAAGTTCATGGCCTTCCATTTTTCTTGGTTCAAGTCGTAACTAATATGATTATTATAATAGGCTTCCACGTCAAAATTGGGGAAAGAAGGCAAAATTTTAATCAATTCGGGGATATGATCCAAGCCTGTTTTTAAAGCCGCATTAAATTTTTCAATAAAATCTGGATGAACGGGTTTTACACTGATCCACGCCGCAAAAACAAAAGGTAAGCCAGTCCACGCTTTCCACGCTTCGCCTAAATCATATACATAAGGGTATTTTTGATTCATGCCTATGGTGCGGTCGCCAATGACCAAAGCCGCTGTTGTGCCTTCAATTTGTGTCTCAAAACCTTGCTCGGCAGGCACCAAATCAGGCTGTAATTTCCAATAGTTTTGAAATAAAATTTTAGTCAATGCCACCGACGTTTTGGAATGAAAATCGAGCAGCACTTTGTCAATTTTATCCAAAGGAACCATCGAGTACAAGCAAACAGTATCTACTCTGCCATTACTGCCGATACAATAATCTGAAACGATATAGGCTTGTGGTAACTCAGGAATAATGGCAACTGGCGCAAGGGCAATATCTGCAGTTCCATTCAACAGTTTTTGAGCGCAAACGGAAGGAATATCCAGATTAAGTTCGATAAAATCGGCTAATTCGCTTTTATAAATGCCGTATATAAAAGGTTTGGTATTGAGGTAACTTACTGCTGATAGTCGCATGAATGGTGAATTATTGCGCTTGCCTATACTACTGATACGCGTTATAAAGTATCAATTAAACACAATTTAGCGGAGAATGTTTGCTGGGGGGATGGGGGGTGTTTATTCCACCACCACTTCATTAATAAACAACCAAGCGGGCGACCCAGCCCCTTCATAACCTTTCGGAATTAAACCATAATGTTTTGCTACAATTTTGATATACTTTGCTTGAAAACCACCTTTAAA
>JAAFHO010000934.1 GCA_013297575.1 Chitinophagales bacterium | reverse complement strand
GATGAAAGTAATTCACACCTTCATTCCCACCCAACCAAATGATGCCATCTTTGTCGCAAAAAATACTTAAATGAACATTCACAGAAGGTGTCCAAGTCTTGTTTTCATCGTGGAGATACTGCGCCAGACTATTACTTCCGGGCAGGTATTGCAACAAGCCATTGTGTTTTGTGCTGATCCAAATTCGATTTTTTTTATCTTTTCGCAAGTAATAATTCGATGAAAAAGTTGGATCTATATCCAACAAAAAACGGTCATACACTTCATAATTACTAAAATCTGGCGTGCAGCGCAGTATTTTGGGTCGGCCCATAGTGGTTACCCAAAGTCGATTATTTTCATCAAAAATCAGTGAACCAATATCCAACTTATCCAAAATACGGCTGGGAAATTGGGCAGATTTTTCGGTCTCCATATCGAAAATGACGATGCCTTGAGGCGTGCCGATATACAGTTGGTGGTTGTGCTCGACGGCTTCGCCCAACATACCTTTGAGGAGCGGATCTGTATCGTAATAAAAAGTGGCTTGCTTACCTTCCGAGGCACGTGGGTCGTATTTTATCAAACCTTTTTCGGTCATCAAAAAAATCTTGTTTTGGGACGAAACAACCATACGATAAATGAAAAGCCCTCTTAATGCCCCTATTTCCCGAAAACTATTGTTATGAAAATCAAAAGCCGCCAGTCCATTGTCGAATCCAAAAAACAAATTACCTGTACTATCAGTCGCCATTGAAAAGACCATACCTGAAAGCGGCGATTGAGCATCGCCAGCCCGATAGGCATAAGTGCGCACTACGCGGCCATCGTACCGATTTAATGCGCCATAGCTACCGAACCAGATCAGGCCATATTTATCCTGCCCTACCATTTGGATATGTCCATCGTGCAACCCATCTTCAACCGTCAAATGGTGAAAATTGATGGGCGGTTCTTGTGCATAACCGCTGGCGCATACTAAAATAAATATTAATACTAGGCAGTATATTTTATTGCATTTCATTCATTTACAATCAGTTATTCTATATTTTGCTTGATAGATAACAGTTTAGTCCGTAAGGTATAACAATTAGTGGCAATGCACTACAAAATGAGTAGTAAGTTCTGAAATATTTCAATTTTACGGAGTAAGGGAGACTTCCTACAAATGTTAAAATTTAATATTTTTATGATAACCTGATTTAATACACATACATTTGCAATGCAAAAAATTATAATACCTTAAACTTTTCTTACATTGAAAAACGTGTTAAAATAACTTACTCAATATCCATCCCATGAAAAATATACTTACAATTTTACTTTTTTTATTCATAATCAACCAATTATCAGCGCAAACCACTTGGTTTGTACAGCAAACCGCCACAGGCACTAATTCTGGTACATCGTGGAGCAACGCCTTTTCCGATCTCCAAACCGCTCTGTCCTCTGCCAACAATGGCGATGCAATATGGGTTGCCAAAGGCACTTATACACCCACAAGTACGACCGATAGAACCATTTCTTTCCGTATGAAAAATGGTGTAAAAATATACGGTGGTTTTTTGGGTTCAGAAACAACATTATCCGCAAGAAACTGGACACAAAATGCCACCATACTAAGTGGTAATATAGGCTTACTAAGTACCCAAATGGATAATACCTTACAAGTCGTAACTGCGTATAATATTGGTAAAAACTCCGTTTTGGATGGTTTTACTATTTCTGATGCTTACAATCCCGATGATATCGGAGGCGGTATGGTTATTGCAGATTTTTTGGGTACGATACCTACCGAACCCCTGATTGAAAACTGTACATTCACCAGAAATTACGCTTATTCTGGTGGCGGTATGTATATTGTAGGTAGTGCTTCTAACACTTCATATACCAAACCCCAACTCAAAAACTGTTTATTCCAGTCCAACCGCGCTTTTGAGTTTGGCGGAGGCATATACCAAGCGGCTCCAAGTATTCCCAACGATACTTTCTTGTTGGATCAATGCAGATTCTTGGATAATAGAGTCGTCAATCTGGGCCAAGGTGGCGCGATTTATTTTGGAGATATGGCCAATTCCGTTATGAGGCTTCATGGTTGTACTTTTGAGCGCGATTCTGCAATATCGGGAGGTGCTATTGAATGTCTACCTGGAATTAATGCGATCTTGATACTAGACTCCTGTGCTTTTAAACATAATTTAGCATTAGAAGGTGGTGTTTTTCATTATCTC
>JAAFHO010000935.1 GCA_013297575.1 Chitinophagales bacterium | reverse complement strand
AGGTTGTCACGAATAGCATTAGGGCAAAAAATGCGTTTTTGAAAAATTTTGAATAAGTAATGATTTTCATGATAAAAATTTTTTTTTGTAAGTCATAAAATGCTGTCTTACGTGTTATTTGTTGAAAAATCTGATTGTTTTTAGGCTCAGAAAAACCTTGGCTTTCCCCTGTCGTCATTTGATTTATCTCATTTTTCGAAGTCATGTTTTGGTTCGTTTACCAAAAACTGCATAATCTCCAGCGATCAAAAATAAAAAGGGTAGATGCAAACTATGTTGGAGGACAATCACCAATCACAAACATAACATCACGACCATTACTCACCGTCATTCGAATCACCTGTGCATCAATCCACAATCGCCACTTTATTCGAAAATATCCCTTTCTCGGTTTTTAGCACCAGTACATATTGTTGTGGCAATAAATTTGCCGGGAGTGCAAAATCTGCATGATTGGTTCCAGCGGGATACCATTGCTGACTGACCAGTACAGCAGTTTCACGGCCCAGCGGATCGAATAACGTGATGGAGACCGGACCGCTTTCTGGCAGATCGAAGGTAGTCTGCAGGCGATGGCCGTGTGCCGGATTAGGGCTGACCGTAATATTGGGTACTGAGGCGGGTATGGCGATAGCACCTGTGCCGACCGTTTCGGGTTTTAGTTTTACTAGCCAGTAATCGTATAAACCATGTGCAATCGGTATATTAGAGCTGGTAATGCCTGCCACGAGATAGCCGCCATCGGTTGTTTGCTCAATTGATGTAAATACATCCACCCCGCTTCCACCCATTGTTTTTTGCCACGAGACAGCGCCTATTTCGGTCAATTTTACAACCCAACCATTGCTTTGTGTATTGCCCAGTGAATGGGTTCCTCCTGCAAAAATATAACCGCCATCGTTGGTCAACTCAATTTTAGTTGCGACTTCATCAGAAGATGCGGCTCCGATACACTTCTTCCACTCTACGGTACCTGCTGTATTTAGTTTTATTACAAAAGCTTCCTGCCAGCTACTTGAGCCACTTAAACCCGAAAAATCGCCATCATTGGAATCCGTTTTTCCACACAGGATATAGCCGTCGTCGGGAGTTTGCCGGATATCAAATACGATATCGTTATCACTGCCATCAAAGGTTCTCTTCCATTCCTCCTCTGCTGTACTATTTAGTTTGTACACTACAACCTGATAATCATTGCCTGGGGAGATAAGTACCCGCTGCGCAGCTATAATATACCCGCCATCTGTTGTTTCATGGTATGTGCAACTGCCGAATATCTGGTTATCTTCGATTATCTTTTTCCATACAATATCTCCGTTTTCAGTTATTTTTATAAGCAAAAGTGATGCATCGTAATTAGTCTGGATATTGAAATCAGTTGTTCCGGTGAGCAAATACCCACCATCAGTTGTTGATTGTATTTCGGCTAGATGCTCAGTAGAATCACTGCTGCCGAATGTTTTTCCCCAAAGTAAATCTCCTGTTGCTGAGATTTTGAATATCCATAAGTTATAGCCTTCATCATTAAAGTCTAAATCACCATCCATAGACCTCGTAGATCCCCAGATCATATAGTCTCCCTCTGCGGTTTGTTTAATTTCAGAGACCCAATCGTCATTGCTTCCTCCGAATGTTTTTCGCCAGGTGATTGATCCTGCGGCATTTAATTTGATTATCCAAATGTCATTAGCGCCATGATTACCCGAAACCTGATCATCATTTGAGTAGGTATAGCCTGCAATGATAGATCCACCATCTGCTGTCTGATAGGCAACAGTAGTCATATCATTTGCTGATCCGCCAAAAGTCCTTTTCCATTGAATATCCGGCTGGGCATAAAGAGTTGTTGTAAGTACGGAGTACGTAAATAATATAAATAGTTGTTTTATAATCTGCATGGCATGTTTAGAATAAGAGTGTAATAATGATACATGTAAATAAATATGATTGCGATCAAAAGTAAAAAAGGGTAGATACAAATCTATGCTAGAAGGCATTATCATCAGATATAATAACAAACTCACTACCATTACTCACCGTATATCGATAAGTCCCAGGAGAAAGCCCCTTAACCGTAAAGTTAGTGCTAGATGTGGAAGCGGTTATTACTGTCCGATTCACCAACATATCTTCAATAAAAACTAAATAAACCATACCCGGTTGACTAAAACTCCAATTCATCACCGCTGTACCCCCAGCGGAGTGCACGA
>JAAFHO010000940.1 GCA_013297575.1 Chitinophagales bacterium | reverse complement strand
TTATTGCTTAAAACTGCCGAACAACGGTACCTTGACCTCTTAGAAAAACAACCGCAACTGATCCAAAGAGCGCCGCAAAAACATATTGCTTCTTACTTGGGTATTACCACCCAAAGTTTGAGTAGAATACGGAAGAAAATACAGCAATAATCATTAGTACGATCGTGTAAAGTAGATGAGTTGGCGGTTACGCGACAGCATATTTAGTGTACGGCCTTAAATCCGGGGATAAAAAACCTGCTACGATATCGGATTTGGGTACGCCTCTTTCTTCCAGCATTTCTCCGACTTCCCATTCCGTCATGTTCTGTTGTACCCATATTTTACCATCAATAATATCAAAGTGCATGGGGCAGTCATGAACAAATTGATTGTTGTCCCAACCAATTGTTACGACTTGATAACGGTGTTGTTCTCTATCAACAAATAATTGATTGCCACCAACAATATTAGCATATTTTATTTTAGCATATTCCCTTAGTATATCCAGGATAGCTTCTTCGTACTTTTTTAATTTATCCATTGTGATATGATCTGAGTTGCCTGATTATATATTATAAGTTTGAATTTTTCTTCTTGTAAGGTTTTCTGGATCACCTGTTCTTCAAAAAAACGGGTGTATATATTTTCAGGAACAGCCAAATATAGTATCCTTTCAGGTTCTTTTAGCGACAAAACATTTCTATAAATAATATATTTTCCAATTGCTTCGTACAGTGCTGTAATAAATGACAAATTACCAAAGGTTTTAATTTCGATGGCAATTTTATCTGTTCCGCGTTCGGCAGCGATCAATCGTTCTGCACCAAGGTCAATCTGAACAGAAACATTGCCTACTTTAAAAGAAAGTGGGTCATTGGTGATTACCCAATCTTCTTTTTCAAGGGCTTTTATTACATTATCATGAAATATATCTCTTGCCATTTAAATTACATTTTAAACACTATTCTTTGAATACATTGTAAGTTAAGTATGGGTTCGTGAAAATTTTTATCGGTTCTTGGGAGATATTTATTGTTACTATAATTTTAGGCTTGCTTTTGCAAAAGTACGCCTTATCCTCCAAATTTTTAGAAACAATGTATTAAAGGTGCATATTTTCCGTAGAAAAAATGCTTTGCCACACTTGGGATATTGAACTTTAGGCATTACCACCCAAAGTTTGAGCAGAATACGGAAGAAAATACAGCAATAATCATTAGTTACCATTGGGTAACTTTTGTCTCGGCGATCGGCCCACACCTTTGCAGCATTATTTCATCCATTAAAATATCTGCATAATGAAATTTTTGCTCCTCTTATTGCTTACCATTTCGATCTCTCTCGCACACGCACAGCAACGAACAGATAAGCCTTTTGAACGAAAAGGGTTTATTTTTGGCACTTCAATGGGCGCTTCTGCTGTACAGTTAACATTTGCCACAAAACCAACTCAAACTGAGGCATCGGCTTCATTCCCTAACTTTAAAATTGGGAAAATGATATCCAATCGTACGGCCTTGATGGTTTATCTTCCGGGCAGTATTTATACTTACAAAAATGAAGAACGGGAAAGAGATAGAGGTTTTGAGGGTATTATTCCAAGCGTTCAGTATTGGTTTAAAGACCGTTGGTGGGTCATGGGCGGCCTTGGTTTGGGTATGGATGCGCCTGCTTTTTATGACATTAAAAATGAAGATGAACGAAAGTTTTACTTCGGTTATGCTTCCATAGCAGGTGCAGGTTATGAAATATGGCGTAAAGGAAAATGCGCTGTGGATATTCAAAGCAGGGTGCATTACGGTGCCATCACGCGCCCCGAAGGTAACAGTACAGGAGTGGCATTTAGTCTTTTAATCGGCGTTAATTGGTATTAATTATGAAAGAAATCGCGCAATTTGGCTCATTAATCATCTATTCATTATCTATTGTTTTTCACCTACTGGTATTAATTAAAATTATCCCGTATAAAATGGTGTGGGGCGGCAGGTTGAAGTCCGATATTGATATGTATAAATTTGAAGCAGTATCTTTAACGGTAAACCTGCTTTTCCTGTTTATTCTTTTAGTTCAATCAAATTATGTGGCATTATCCATTCCCAGTCCTATTTTAACCTATATATTTTGGGGAATGGCTGCCCTGTTTTTATTGAACACTGCGGGCAATCTATTGTCGAAGAACAGGATGGAGCAAATGATTTTTAC
>JAAFHO010000932.1 GCA_013297575.1 Chitinophagales bacterium | reverse complement strand
CGAAGTGGTGCGCGTGGGAGGTAACGAGTCGATCAAATTTGATGCACGTTTACTCATAGCTACCCATAAAAACCTGGCAGAAGAAGTTAAAAAAGGCACTTTCCGCGAAGATTTGTATTATAGGCTAATTGGTTTGCCCATCGAACTGCCGCCGGTACGCGAACGCGGCAATGATGTATTGGTATTGGCCAAACATTTTGTCGATCTGTTTGTACAGGAAAATAAAATGAAAAAACTAACGCTTTCGGCTTCCGCAAAAGAACAACTCATGCGCTACAATTATCCAGGTAATGTACGCGAACTCAAAGCCATCATTGATCTGGCATGTGTGATGTGCGATGGAACCGAAATTAGCGCGGATGATATTTCTTTCCCTTCCGTCAAAGGAAATGAGGAGTATATGTCTATGGAAAAAACGCTTAAAGAATACACCGTAGATATAATAGCGTTTTTTCTAAAAAAATATAACAATAATGTGGTAGAAGTGGCACAGAAATTGGATGTAGGTAAATCTACGATCTATAATTTGATCAACTCGGGTGACCTAAAAAAAATGTAGCGATCAAGACGAATTTAAAATATTTTTAATTTTTAACATGTACGGAATTGTAAACAAAGCCATTGAAGAATTGGTTATTGCCAATTTTGGAGAAGAAAAATGGGATGCTATCAAAGCCAATAGCGATATTGATGTGGATTATTTTATCAGCAATGAACCTTACGACGACGATATCACTTATAAATTGGCAGGAGCGGTCTCTCAGGAAATGCAAATGACTGTAGCAGACGTGTTAACAGCTTTTGGGGAGTGGTGGATACTCAAAACATCGAAGGAGAAATACGGATCTTTGCTTTCAACGGGAGGCGAATCGTTAAGGGCATTTTTGATCCATTTACCCGATTTTCATACGCGGGTGATGCTGATGTACCCCAAATTGACCCCTCCTGAGTTTAAAATAACACATGTTGAAGAAAACAGTGTGCATGTACACTATTTTTCAAAAAGAGAGGGCTTGCAGGAATTTGTTCGAGGGTTATTGCAAGGGCTTTCTAAGTTATACGAAACAGAAACAAAAATCGAACTCCTGCAAACTAGAGACGAAGGCAGTTCGCATGAGATATTCAAAGTGACTTGGATATGAGTAAACAAAAACTCCAATTTTCACACCTGGAAATCCAACGGCTATTTCCTTTTTTTATGCTCATTGATGATGCGGGTGCGCTCAGGTTATGTGGACAAAGTATGTTAAAAATACTACCAGATTTACACATAGATGAACCATTTTTTGCACATTGGAGCATTGTGCGACCTAAAGCAGAGGATGGTCAACCTTATCAAAACCTGAGCAGTCTCACTAAAAAACTGGTAGTGGTAGCGCACAATTCCAAGCCTGATCTACATTTTAAAGGACAATTTGAGCGATTGGAACACGAGGATCAATACTTATTTTTGGGTTCGCCTTGGTTTAGTGATACAGATCAACTCATAGAACACCAACTGACCATTAGCGATTTTGCCTTTCACGATTCTATGACGGATCTATTGCATGTGTTGCGCAACAATGAAATTGCTAATAGCGAACTCAAAGAGGTCGTTAAAAAAGTCAATTACCAAAAGCAGGCCTTGCAAAAATCCAATGAACAATTAAAGGTTTTTCAAAGTTTGATCAACAACTCTTCCGATGCCGTACAAGTATCGTACGAAGATGGTCAACTTTTTTATATTAATAATGAGGCGAGTGAACGTTTAGGTATTGATTATAATGCTGTAAATCAATACAATGTAAAGGATTTTGAAAAGATATTTGAACAAGAAGGGCTCTGGCAACAACATGTGGAAGCACTTAAAAAAAATGAATTTTTAACAGTAGAAGGCCAAAATAAGCATCAATCAAGTGGCAAGGTGTTTCCTGTGGAAGTTACCGTAAAATACTTAAATATTGCTGGGAAAGGTTATATAATTGCTAATTCTAGAGATATAACAGATCGTAAAAAGAATGAAAAACAACTCCGAATACAAGAAGAAAAGTACCGTAATATCATAGCAAATATGAATTTGGGGCTATTGGAAGTAGATAATGATGATTTTATTCAGTATTGCAACCAAAGTTTTACGGATATTTCGGGCTATAGCATTGAGGAAATTAAAGGGCTCAGGGCCGGGGATATTTTTCTCTCCGAAGAAAGCAAAAAACAAATAAAAATCAAGAATAGCCTTC
>JAAFHO010000931.1 GCA_013297575.1 Chitinophagales bacterium | reverse complement strand
GTCTTAAACGTATTGATTTTTGACCGCAGTTTTTCGGAATATTCTTTATCAATCGTAAAGGTCTAATTTTTGTATTTCTTTTTTTCTACCAATAATTGATGTGTCCAAATTCATAATCAGCCAATTTTAAGACAAAAATACAGGTTCTGGCTGATAAAATAACTTTTTGCAGCCAGAACTTGATAAAAAAATCAAGTTCTGGCTGATTGTGTAGGTATGCAGAATTTATAAGTAATTTATTTTTAATTATATGTCATTAGAAACGCGCAAACACAACAGTAGAAAACAAATTTCAACTTGATTATCAGAATTTACCTGTAACTTTGAATTTTGCAATAAAATTTAAAAAGAAAATTATGATTACACTTGAAGAGTTTTACCAGCAAATTGCGCTTGGAGAGGAGGATCTTAGGAATAAATTACCTTCTAATTTTACTAAAGAAATTGGGCATTTTAACGTATTTAGTATTGCCGATCTTCGAGTAAAGTATCCTTCAAAACCCGTTATGCCTTATAACCGAAGGGCGTATTATAAAATCAGTTTGATTATTGGGAAAAATAAAGTAGAGTACGCAGATAAGGTTATTGATATTGAAAATAATGCTTTGCTTTTTGCAACACCCAAAATCCCATATCATTATGTACCACAGGATACGAACCAAACGGGCTTCTTTTGCGTGTTTACAAATGAATTTTTGATAAAGGACAATAGTGGTACGCTGCTCGATGATTTACCGATATTTAGAACCGATGGTTATCCGGTGTTTAAACTATCAGAAGAAGAAACCGCAGAAATTAACGCTATATTCAAGAAAATGCACAAAGAATTGGCTTCTGAATACGCTTTCAAGTACGATCTTCTGCGCAATTATGTGTTAGAGTTAATCCATTTTGGTCAAAAACTACAACCTGTAACCGCGTCATATACAGCACATAATGCCTCCGCACGGGTAACGTCTCTGTTTTTGGAATTGTTAGAACGACAATTCCCGATTGAGTCACCTCAGCAAAGACTTCATTTACGCACCGCTAAGGATTATGCTGACCGCTTGGCCGTTCATGTAAACCACTTGAATAAGGTATTGAAAGTAAACACAGGTAGAACTACCACTGATCTCATCAGTCTGCGTGTCATCAGAGAAGCCAAGATATTACTCAAACAAACCGATTGGAATATTTCTGAAATCGCCTATTGTTTGGGATTTGAAGAAGTAGCGCATTTTTCCAATTTTTTCAAAAAACAGACATCTTATACCCCACTGAATTTTCGCACATAAAACGCTAAATTTGAATTTTACAAACAATGGATTGGATTTTGTAAAACCTGAATTCGTTCCTGCAAGTACCTTTGCAGCATCAAAATTTTAAAATAAATTAAAATAAATGAACTTAACAAACAATAAAATCCTGATTACCGGTGGTGCCACAGGCATTGGCTTAGGCTTGACGGAAAGATTTATTCAAGAAGGCAATACCGTAATCATCTGTGGCCGTAGGCAATCTGTGTTGGATGAAGCGGCGGGTAAATTCCCTTCTGTGATCACCAAAGTTTGCGATTTGTCGCTCCAATCGGATCGCACCGAATTATTTGAGTGGATTGAAAAAAATCATCCCGATTTGAATGTATTGGTCAATAATGCTGGGATTCAAAACTGGATGGCGGTTACGGATGAAGATTTTTTTCAACGTGCTCAAAACGAAATCAATACGAATATTGAAGCACCGCTACATTTAACACAATTGTTCCTTAATTTGACCTCGTTGAATACCATTATCAACGTTACCTCGGGCTTGTCTTTTGTTCCTTTGGCCAAAGCACCCGTTTATTCGGCCACCAAAGCGTTTTTTCATTCATTTACGCTTTCGTTGCGGTATTTATTGGCAGCCAGAAACATTGAAGTAATTGAGATGATTCCGCCTGCGCTAAATACTGATTTGGGCGGAAAAGGCTTGCACGATGCAGCGCCGCCCGTAAGTGATTTTATTGCGGCCGTTTTTCAGCAAATGAAAGAGGGGAAAAATGAATTAACTTTTGGCTTTAGCGAAGCGATGTCGAAAGCAAATCCAGAGGGTTTACAAGTGGCTTTTGGGCGTTTGAATCCAAGTTAAACAGGCTAGAACATGGAAAAACAATAATTCGAGGTCTGCCTCTTAAGTAAATGAATATTATTGCATGTCAACCTTCATCATTTACTTATGCGGCAGCCTCACTGCTTTTACAGAT
>JAAFHO010000930.1 GCA_013297575.1 Chitinophagales bacterium | reverse complement strand
ACGGACGATGGAATGGTGACGAAGACCTTGGTTGTGGTCAAAGAATAATATTATTTTTGATTGATTTTTTAGGAGGGTTGTATAACGTATATTTTAGGCGTTATGCAACCCTTTTTTTTATGTGATATTTTTTTTAAAAAAAAATCTTCCTGCCGTTGAGATTGTTTTGGAGCACTCGTCTAACCTACAAATGCTTTAAGCACTTAACAAAGTACGCCAAGTTACTGATCGTTCATCGACCAATATCTGGAATATCCCTTTTGTTTTGTAAAATAGGATTCGTGTAATTTTTAAGAATTATTGCACACAACCTACAAGCAATTGAAAATCAATATCTTGTTAAATGTCCATTTAATTATTATGCAACTAAATTACCTAATTTTTTTACCAGTATGCGACGAGATTACCCTTTTTGGAACGAAATTACCCGTGCTTTCCATAGCACTACCCCCGCCTTTGTAGCAATTCCTGAAGGAAGTAATAACGCTTTACCTAAAGGATGATGAAACAATGTACAAAATATTTTAAACACAGTATAATATTGTTATAAGAATATACCACTAAGCACCAACAGTCATTTTCACATTATGAGATTCAACTATTTACGGCTTGCCGCAGCGGCAGGCCCTGCCAACGCATGCCGTCTTTTGACCGGCCATTTTTTCAAACCCTGCTTTTTGCTGCTGGCCATTTGCTGGCTGCTGGCTGCGCAAGGGCTTCATGCCCAGACTTGGTATGTCAATGCTGCTGCTTCCCCTGGCGGAAACGGGACAACGTGGGCCAATGCATATCAGGATTTGCAACTCGCCCTCGCTGCCGCCAGTTCGGGGCATAAAATCTGGGTGGCTGAAGGCACCTACAAACCCACCAGCGGCACCGACCGCAGCATTTCCTTTGTCATGAAAAACGGCGTGGAAATCCTCGGCGGCTTCCCGAATACTGGCAATCCAGTCCTCGGCGATCGTGATTGGTCAACCAATCCGACCATTTTGAGCGGCGCAATCGGCGGGGCCGGCAATGACGACAACTCCTACAATGTCGTCAGAAACTACAGTACAGGCCTGACCGCTACCGCTATTTTGGACGGGTTCACCCTCCGAGGCGGCAAGGCCAACGGCTCTATCAGTTATCTCCAACAAGGCGGCGGGATGCACAATAGCGGCAGCTCGCCGACGGTGCGGAACTGCATTTTCACCGACAACTTTTCCTTCTCTTTTGGCGGCGGGATGTTCAATAGTGGCAACAATGCGACGGTCGTCAACTGCCTTTTTACCTCAAATACGGCGAGATATGGCGGCGGCGCGGGCAATTATTTCACCGTAACCTCGAATTTTATCAACTGCACCTTTTCGGGCAATACGGGCACCACCACGGGCGGAGGCATTCATAATGAAGAAAACGGCTGTGCGCCTGTCATCAAAAACTGCATCGTTTGGGGCAACAACACCCAGATTCACAGCCAGGATGGCGCGGCCCCGACCGTCACTTACTCCGACGTGCAAGGCGGCCATGCGGGCGCGGGCAACATCAACGCGAACCCGCTCTTTGTCAGCGGGACAGATTTTCACCTGCAAAACACCTCGCCCTGCATCAATACAGGTACAGCTACGGGTGCGCCCGCCACTGACTTCGATGGCGACGCGCGGCCCCAGGAGGCCAGTTACGATATGGGCTACGATGAGGCGCTTGTTAGCTGCCCGACGACCGGCGCTATCTGGTATGTCAATGCCACAGCTGCTTCAGGCGGTAATGGCGCGTCGTGGGAGTGCGCATTCAGTGACCTGCAACTCGCCCTCGCTGCTGCCAGTTCGGGACATCAGATTTGGGTTGCCGCAGGCACCTACAAGCCCACGAGCGGCACCGACCGCACCATTTCCTTTGTGATGAAAAATGGGGTGGAAATCCTTGGCGGTTTTCCCAATACCGGCGATCCGGGCCTCGGCGACCGCGACTGGGTGGCCAATGTGACCACGCTCAGCGGCAACATTGGCAATCAGGGCTTGAGCACTGACAATTCTTATCACGTTGTTTTCAACAACGGAAACAGCCTGACTAATTCTGCCGTCATGGACGGCTTCAGCATCTTTGCCGGCAATGCCAGCGAGGCCACAGGCCCGAACAGCGCGGGTGGCGGGATGTACAATGATGGTTCAAGCCCGACGGTGCGGAATTGTGTGTTTGCAGGCAACTCGGCCCTTGACGGTGCCGGTATGTACAACGGCAACTGCAGCC
>JAAFHO010000093.1 GCA_013297575.1 Chitinophagales bacterium | reverse complement strand
GATTGTGACCCACGACGATGGTTTTGCGAAGAACACGCATCGTATCATTGAAATGGAAGATGGCCAAATTTTGATTGGGACGTAGAGACGCACGGCCGTGCGTCTTTGTTTGGTATTACACGCACGGTGTTGGATTATACGCATGGCCATGCGTCTTTGTTATGGATTATACGCATGGTGTTGTATTAGACGCACGGCCGTGCGTCTCTATTTTGTATTACAGGCGCATATTCATGCGTTTTTGTTTTGTATTAGACGCATGGCCATGCGTCTTTACGTGGGTATTATTTTTTATTTTTAAGTTCCTTTGCCATCATTATAGAATGCTTCAACGAATTTATATTTTTCCAATCGCTATGTGCCACGATAATATACTTTGGTTTTCGGCATTTTTTCTGCACTTTTTTTAGCGTAGATGCATATTCTGTTCTATTTCCGTCGTCCAAATAACCTAAGTCTTCAGCATCAGCACCTTTTATTAAGCAACCACCATAGAGTATTTTTTCTTTTTTAAACCAGATGATAATATTATCTTCAGTATGTCCTTGTCCGGGGTAATAAGTTTCAAAAGAGTATTGTCCTACATGAAAGACAGTATCCTTTACCATTAAAAACTCAGCTCTCTTTTTTTTGTTTTTTTTGCTCAATTGGTCTGTAAGAACAGTAGTGTAAGTTTTAATACCCTGTTGCTTGTAATATTCAAGTCCTGCTGTTTTATCACTATGCCAATGCGTTGCAAAGCACATAATTACACGCTCATTATGCTTCAATTTGATGCTGTCGAGCAAGGGTTGGAATTGTGTTGTGTCCCAAGGTGTATCAAACATAATAACACCCTTGTTTGTAACAAGATACATCCCATTTGCTGGTACCTGACTGTCTTGGTAAGTATTGTAAGTTGTATAAATATAGAAATCTCCCGTAAGATGTGAGATTTTTAGATGCTCATTTTCTGCTTGTCCAAAAATATGGGTTAGTGCAAAAATGAATGCTATTGTGGATGTAATTGTCCGCATAGTGTGCCTGTTTATTGTGTTATTATTTATTCGGTCATAAAAATCTTTCCAATCATACGGTATTGGATTCTGCAATTTGTAATTGTCGGTCAAACTTTGAAAATAGTTGTTAAAATCCATTAAAAAACCTTCACCTTTACCCATCCTCCAAAACAGGTCAGGGCTTTTGGTGTTTTATTTTTCTAATATATTGTGTTGTATTTTCTCTCCCATACCGTTTGAGATATAGCCCTCCACCATTTCTGCTTTTTGTTGCCCATTGGATGTATAGTTGATACTTATAGCGCAGTCACTAGGTATATTAACCCAAACAGTTTTACTCTGTCCTTTTTCTAATTTGTCAATATGCCCCCTGCCACAACCAATTATGTTAATATTTGTCAAAGTGTTCTTTGTTGAGTTGGTGAAGGTAATTCTCAATGTATCCAGCAAAATAAACGCAACCCAACAATAAAAAAGCATAACAGGAATGTTGAACAACATGACTCCACAAGTCTTCAAAAGTTTTGTTCTATTACCTTTGTCCTTGTCGGCTTTTAATAAAATGGAGATTAAAATAATAATATTTACAAGCCCAGTTAATATAATGTACGCATAACCCAAAAAAAGAAAGGCAGAGAAAGAAGTCAGGAAATACAGCCCGAAAATACCTGTCCCAAGCAGGAATGAGATGAATGCTGTTTGGCGCCCGAGTTTGATGTATGCTTGTGTTGTCATGTGATTGTTATTAATTTCCAAAGAGCCATTTTAGCAAAAATCATGTCCAAAAGTAGTTATTTTTAATCGTTTTCTCCCGAAAATGTCGATTTTCTCCTCCCCCCAAAATATCTCATCTTTGCCAAAAATTAATAATAATAAATGCAATAATCCCAAATATTCCAAGGAGGGAAATGATAAACATATAATCGGCAATTTGCTCAAGTCTATATTCCCGATTTGGGTTTTCTGTCCTAATCGAGATAAAAGAAAGCACGGAAGAAACCGTCAAAAAAAGCGCAATGATAGAGGTAAACTCGTCAATATAATTATTCTCCGTTCTATTGGTCAAATGAAGTGATGTAATGACAAAGAGGCAAAATCCAAGCAAATTTGCGGCTGTACCCAAAATATGTTGTGAGGTTTTATTCGCCATTTCTTATTTTTGGGATGCTTTCATTTTTTCCAAAATCCGTCCTACCTTCATTGCCATCGCAAAATCGCCGTCCACGCTGAGTCTTCCTTGAATAAATGCTGTTTGGAAATCTAATTGTCCACTAGCAATTTTCATCAAATGCTCATCTTCAATCGTAAATGTGGTGTCTGGGTTTTCTGTTTTGCCCGCCGTCGCGCTGCCCGGATACTTACTGATATCGACAACCCATTCCGCAGGCACAGCACCTTTAATATAGAACTGGAACAAACCGCTCTTGGGTTTGCCATTATCGGGCATTGCCTGCAAGAATTGATGGAGGTCATTAAACAGTTTGTCCGATGCGGGGCGTTCCTCTTTTTTTACTTTTGTCTTTTGTTTTTTCTTACCATGTTTCAAAATGGCGGCCTCCAATTCATTCGCCGATTCGCGCAAATAACGGGTAAAATCATCCAAATCCGGCATTGATTTTACATCGGAAATAGGACTGATCGTGATAATTCCATTATAACTTAATATAGTGATAATCAATCCCATACCATCCAAAATTGGGGCAGATCCCATCACAGCCAACATTTTGTGGCCATTGAGGTAAAGCGGCATATTGGGCCCCGGTACATTGGTAATAGCGACGTTAAAAACAGGTTTGTGCATTTCCGAAATTTGGAAACGGGAGTACAAGCGTGCGGCTTGATTGGCCACGCCAAATGGTACGGCTTCGGCCATTCCAGCCAGTGTTTTTGCCCCGATTGCTCCGTGGTAAGTTTTGCCCCGCGATGTATTTTCTTGAATCGTTTCGAGGCGTTCAATTGGGTCTTCAATATTGGTTGCCAATTGAACCAGCATAGCCGAAAGTTGATTGTCGAGGTTGTCGTCACCAGCAGCACGGGTTGAAATGGGTACCATCGCGACCAGCGGCTGGGTGGGTAATTTTCCTTTTTCGTCCAAATAACGCCGTAACGCACCAGCACAAATGGCCAATAGTACATCATTTACCGTAGAGCCCATCGTTTTTTTGAGCGCGACCACCCGATCCAGCGAAAGAATGGCCGTATTCCACAACCGACGCGAAGAGATAATACCATTAATAGGTGTATGCGGTGCCGTAAAAGGCGCGGTAGGTAATTGTTGGCGTTGTACACGTGTCAGAAAACCTGCTTTTAGGGTGGCTGATACGGTATTGAACATCAATTTTGGGAATTTCAAAGGTTCTTCCGCAAAACTGAGCGCACTTTTCATCACCAAAGAAAGTTCATTGGGCAATGGCTTCGGTTTGAAAGGGCGTGGTGCTGGAATCGCCACTTTTTCGGCGGTCATATCCAAGAAAAGCGCGAGTAGTCCACCTGCCGCACCGCCATCCAGGGCTACGTGGTGAATTTTGGCAATAACAGCCACCGATCCCGCGGGTACTTGAGGAATATTATCCAACCCTTCCACAAATGTCATCGACCACAGCGCACGCGATTGGTCCAGTGGTTCGCTAAAGTTTTGAGAGGCAATTTTGCGCAATTGTTTCCAATCGCCTGGTTTTGGCAGCGCAATATGATTAATATGCAGCGCAATATCAAAATTAGGATCGTCCACCCAATACGGGTAATCAACGCTCAGTGGCACATACATCAATCGTTGCCTCAATTTTTGAATCATGTGGATCCTCGAATGGATAATATCGCGAAAATCCTCAAATTTCAAAGAGCCTTCAATAATAATAACCGAACCCACGTGCATGTGGCTGGTAGGTGTTTCGGCGTATAAAAAAGCAGCATCCATACCAGAAATAGGCTGGATATCGGGATTGCTAAGCAATTGAGTGATCTTTTTTTTCATAATACTGATGGACTGATAGATGTTTGTACGGTATGCGGAATGAAAAACTAGGGGCGAAGTTAGTTAAATTTGGAAATATTGAAAAAATGTTTTCTCGTTCCTGAAGCCGTATAAATACTTGCCATTCATCAGTTTTTCGTATTTTTGCCTCAAACATACACACTCATGTCCACTAAAAAAGACGAAACCGCATCATTCGTACTGCGATTTACCCAAAAAATATTCAAAAACGACCAAGGAGAACCTCAAATCCAATGGCGCGGCAATATCCGTCATGTGCAAGGTGGCGACGAAAAGCGTTTCTCCGAGTTTGATGAAGCCGTCGGTTTTGTACAGGAAAAACTGGCCGAACTCACCATGCTGCAAGTGGAAGACAAATCGCCCGAAGAACAAAAAGGCATTTTGGCAAAAAGTTACGACCTCTGGAAACGTGTAGCCGCTGAAACGCCAAAAATCGTCCGCGAATCCTTAAAAGATCCTAAAAAGCAGGTGGCCCAAATACAAGAACAAATGTCGCATGTCGGTGATGCCATCAACCAAAGGATTGAGGATACACTCGGACAAAAACTGGAAATTGACGAATTTCGAGGGGTTTCAAAAGCCGATTTTAAAAATATGATGCACGTCATGGAAATGATGTCGAACGAAATCCAAGCACTGCACAAAAAAGTAGATACGCTTTCAAAAAAAACTAAATAACCCCGAAACGAGATGTTAGGACTTGAAAGTCAATTGGAAGCCATCATGGCCAAACGGGCATCTGCCTCTATCTCGGTGCAAACACTGGGCGGATTCGAGGTGAGCCGCGATGGGGTAGGGGTAGCACCTAAAGAGTGGGGGCGCGATAAAACCGTCCAGTTATTTCAATATTTTGTTACGGCGCGCCACCGGAAAGCACAACACAAAGAGCAAATTATGGATCGACTTTGGGAAGATGACGCCGATGATCAATCATTTAAAGTGGCTTTACATGGCATTAATAAAGTGCTGGAACCTACTCGAAAAAGCCATTCCGATGCGCGTTATATTGCCCGACAAGGACTTACCTACCAACTCAATCGGGCAGAAATATGGGTGGATGCCGATGCAATGGAAGATTATATTGCCTTGGGTAATCAATGTTTTGCGGATCATCCTGCCCTCGCAAATGCCGCCTACCGCGAGGCCATAGCACTCCACAAGGGCGTTTATCTGCCCGATCGTATTTATGAGGATTGGTCTTGCGATGAAAGAGAACGCTTACAAGTACTGGCGCTGGGTGCTATTATTACCTTGAGCGAACTATTGCTGGACGAAAACCCGATGGAAAGTGTCCGCCTTTCCCAACAAGCACTACTCATCGATGCCGCTTGGGAAGATGCTTATCGTATCCAAATGGAAGCCTGGTTGCGCAAAGGTAACCGACCAATGGCAATTAAAACCTACCAACAATGCGAAAAGGTATTGATGGAAGAAATGGGAATTGGGCCGCTACCCGAAACCAAACAATTGTATAAGAAAATTACGAGTTTGTAAGTTTTTTCAAAAAAATATCCACTTCCACCTTTTTGTAACTTATCTGTAACTCCACTTCCCCACCTTTGCAGTATCAAATTTAAAAATACTTAAACAAGTAAAATAAAATGGCAAATACAGCAAAGGCAACAGCCACTAAGACGACAAAAAAAGCAGAGAACACGATTGCTAAAACTACGCAAAAAGTAGCAACTGCTGCTAAAAACGTAAATGAGCAAGTGAAAGAAACCGCAGAAGAATTTGTAACAGACGTAGTAAAAGGTGGTAAAAAGATAAATACCATGACAACTAAGGCTGTTAAGGAAACCGCAGAAAAAATTGATTTTACGGATAGCGTGAACAAAATCAAAGCGACGGCTAAATCTGTAAACAATGAAATCAAAGCAACGGCTACCGAAGTAATGGAAGATGTAAAAGAAAATACCCAAGAAGTACGTACTGCGGCCGCAAAATTAGCAAAAAACGTAAATACTCAAATCAAAGCAACGGCTACAGAAGTAATCGCTGATGCAAAAGAAAACACCAAAGAATTGCGCGCTGCTGCTACTAAATTAGCAAAAAAAGTAAGCAAAGACTTGAAAGAAAACGCAGCAGATATGATCGCTGATGCAAAAGAAAACACCAAAGAATTGCGCGCAACTGCCACTAAATTGGCAAAAGAAGCAATGGAAAGTATCAACGTAACTGAGCGTTTGGCTGATTTGAAAAAAGCCGTTAAAAATACCAATGATTACGCTTTGGAAACTGCCGAAGAAATCATCGAAGGTGTAACAGTAAATGGCGAAAAATGGCAGCAAGTAACCGAAAAAGCGGTAAAAAGCGGTCTTAAATTGGCAGCCAAAAACCAAGAAATTATGTTCACTACCCTTGAGGCTGTTAAAGTGCAATTGGGCGGTAGCGCAAATCGCTTCAAGAAATTGATCGGTAAAAAATAGTAAGTGTAAGTAAAGTAGTAAATAAATAGAGTTTGGTAACATGAGTCATTCCGCATTTTTGCAGAATGGCTCATGCTTTTTTACCCAAACGCCAGCAAAACAATCCCCAACAAAATCAATCCCGAACCTATCAACCGCACTTTCATTTGCTCCTCTGCCAATAATTTAGCCCCCAATAATACGCCTATTACAATACTAAGCTCGCGTATGGGAGCCACAACATGTACAGGCGCACTTTTCATGGCATATAAAACCAGTATAAATGCCAGTGGACTTACCATACCAATCACCAATATTTTGAACCAATGCCCCAACCAAATCGCCTTTACCTCCGCACGATTTTTTAAGGCGTGCGGCATGAGCAATAAAAGTCGCATCGGGTGCGCGGTGTATTCCACAAAAATAGGCGCAATGGCCAGCACTTTTACGCAATATCCGTCGTAAATGGTATAACATGAAATGAGAAAACCCGTTGCTATACCGTAATAGATGCCTTTTGTCAAGCGGTCATCTCGTTGCGCTATCGGATCTTTACCCAATATTCTTTTTATACTAAATCCGCCAATGACCATCGCACCCGCACCTACGCAAAGTAGTCCAAATATATCTTGAACACTAATTGCTTCGCCCAAAAATAAAAACGCCCCAAACCCTGAAAAGACAGGCCCCATGCCACGTGCCAACGGATACACCACCGATAAATCACCTTCCTCGTACCCCTTTTGCAATACCATAAAATAGGCAGTATGTAAAATCCCCGTCACAAACAAAGCAACAATATTTGGAGTCGTCCAATCAAATCCATAACGCCATAGGTACCAAGCCGATGCAGGTAATAATATCACTGACATCACAACGGCCAATAACCAAATATAAAGCGGTCCTCCCGGAATGGTTTTGGATAGATAATTCCATCCGGCATGGATAAATGAAGAGAGCAGTACAAGTAGCAGTATGGATATTGGCATGGGGCGAAGGTACGCAATGTAGTTACTTCACCGTCAGAACAACCTTCTTTAAATCGGCATCCTTACTCGAACTACCTGTCATAATCTCAAAATCACCGGATTCTACTACCCAATTCATATTGTAATCCAGCATCATTAGTTTTTCGGGCGTAATGATAAATGAAATAGTCTTGGATTCGCCCGGTTTTAGGTCAATTTTGGCAAAATCTTTCAATTCCTTTACTGGTCTGGTCACAGATGCGTACAGGTCGCGGACATAACACTGTACTACTGTTTTGCCCACACGGCTGCCCGTGTTTTTAACGGTTACTGTTACCGTTACGGATTCGTTGTTGTTGATACTGTTTTTCGCCAAAACAGGCGCGCCATATTCAAAACTGGTATAACTCATGCCTTCGCCAAAAACAAATAACGGACTTACATCGTCAAAAAGATAACCCCTGCGGGCAGTCGGCTTGTGGCTATAATATACAGGCAAATGTCCCACTGAACGCGGAAAAGTAATCGGTAAGCGGCCACTAGGGTTATTATCGCCAAAAATAGTGTTGGCAATAGCATCGCCGGTTTCCTGGCCAAGGTACCAGCATTCAAAAATAGTAGGTATTTTTTGGCTAATGTTATTGATACTATATGGCCGTCCATTGAGCAGCACACAAATGGTCGGTTTGCCCAAAGTATGTATCGCATCGACCAATGAATCTTGTAGTCCTTGCAAATCCATCGTTGTTTGGTCGCCCAAATGCGATTCTGCCCAACCTTCGCGGCTTTCGCACTCATTTCCACCCAATGCTAAAATAACAATATCCGCTTGTTTGGCCACTTGTACGGCCTCCAATACCTTACGTCGGTCGGTGGCGCGGTCGGTAAGGCTTACCGGATCTTTATACCAAGAGCAAGGGTTAGTAATCCCACAACCTTCGGCATATACCACCTTGGCTTTGTTGCCCACTTTGTTTTTAATCCCCTGCAAAACCGTGGTAAAATGGCGCGGTTGATCCGAATAGCCCCCCAAAAGGGTTTTATCGGCATTTGGTCCGATCACAGCAATCGTCTTGTATTTATCGGTGCTGATCGGTGCCAAATTACCTTGATTTTTTAATAACACAATGGCTTCTTCGGCGGCTTTTAGCGCAACAGGTACGCTTTCGGGTGCGCCCACGGTGCGTTTTGCTTTTTCGGCATCGGCATAAGGATTTTCAAATAAACCCAGCGCAAATTTTTGGCGCAAAACACGTGCTACAGCCGTATCCAAAACAGCAATGGGCAATTCGCCATTGGCAAAAATTTCCTTCAAATAAATATAGGAATCTGGATCGGGCGTTTCAACATCTACCCCAGTTAAGAGTGCTTTTTTAGCAGCATCTTTCACGCTAGTGGCCACTCTATGGCGGCGATAAAGTTCAACAACCGCGTAATAATCGCTCACCACAGCACCTTGAAATCCCCATTCTTTTCTCAAAATATCTTCTAGTAACCAAGTGGAATTATGCGAAGGTACGCCGTCAATTTCGTTGTAAGAAGCCATCACATTCATCGCATGGCCTTCTTGAATACATTTTTTAAATGGCGGTAAAAACTGTTCCATCACCAAGCGTTTCGGGGTAGGAGCGGGGCCAATATTGTTGCCACCTTCTGGTTGGCCGTGACCAGTCATGTGCTTCAATGTAGCCATAACATGCTCATTATCAATCTTTCCCGAACGGCCTTGGAAACCACGAACAGCAGCCAAACCTATTTCGCCTGCCAAATAAGGGTCTTCGCCATACGTTTCTTCCGTGCGCCCCCAACGCGGGTCGCGGGTAATATCTACAACCGGAGCAAGTGCCAAATGGTTGCCACAAGAACGCGCTTCACGGGCAGCAATATCAAAGGCTTTTTCCACGAGTTCGGGATTCCAGGTGGATGCAATACCAATCGCCTGCGGGAATGCAGTAGCATCGCGGGACACATAGCCGTGTAGCGATTCTTCGTGCATGACTGCCGGAATGCCCAAGCGTGTTTTTTCGCGCAAAAATCGTTGAATAGCGTTGGTGTATTCCACGGTGTTTTCGGGCGTACGACCAGGGAAGTTGCCATTTCCAGCAAATCCTTCTTTCGGGCGAGCAATCTGCCCGATACCATAAGGCATATACTTTGCAGCGGAATCGGGTAATAATGCACCAGATTTATCCATCATTTTACGGGTGGAGTTCCAAAGGCACTGCAATTGGGCTACTTTTTCGTCGAGGGTCATACGTGCAAGCAGGTCGCGTGTACGTGCTTCTACGGGCAAAGCTGCGTTTTTGTAATTGGCCTGAGTGAGGTCTGTAACAGGTGCTTTTTGGGTACTGCCGCAAGATTGGGCCAGTAACCAAAATGCAAAAAAAGCAAAGAATAGTTGTGGTATTTTCATGTACTGATGCGATATTGTGAATATAAATTGTACTTTTATGAGGGTAAAAGTAGTGTGTTTTACTATTTTTTGTTGAAATTATTTTGGCTTTGGTGTGTTTTTATTTGCTTGTTTTATCATTCCTTAACAATTATTTTACCATTACTTAAAATCTAAAACGTCCCCATGTTTTAAAATCACGGTTATTTTGTTCATCATTTTGATCAAAAATAATTTTAAAACATGTCAGACCAATTCAAGTACATCACACTCGCCGATGAACAAGGCGAAAACATCATTCTCGATGGTAATCGGGGCAATATCTCTGCTGGCGGAAATGGCCATAATGGAGACCTCCGTTTGAAAAATGCAGAAGGCGAAACCACGATCCACATTGATGGTGAAGCCGCTAACCTACACCTCGGTGGCAACGGTTCTAATGGCGACATCACAGTGCGCGATGCAGAAGGAAAAACCTCCGTCCATATTGATGGCAGCAACGGCAATATCGGTCTCGGTGGTGCTGGCCACAATGGCGACTTGCGTGTGAAAAACGCTGAAGGCGATGTGACAGCTCATTTTGACGGCGGTACATCTAATGTCATCTTTGGTGGCAGTGGCCATGATGGCGATCTGTTTTTGACCAATGGCGATGGCAAAACCATGGTACACTTAGAAGGCCACGATGGTTCATTACACTTGTTCAATCGTTCTGGTTTTAATACTTTCCATGCAAACGGTGTTTCAGGAAGCCTCACACTTGGCGGAACACAGTCGGATGGTGAGTTGATGGTCAAAAATTCGCGCGGCGAAACTGTAATCACTATTGATGGCAACGACTGCGATATTATAATCGGTGGTAAGTCGCTCAACCAACTTATGGCAACAGTAGCAGAATTGCAGGCGCGCGTTGATGCAATGACTGCCTAAAATAAAGACAAACCAATAAAGTTGCCGGGGTGGTTCACATCACCCCGGCAATAATTCACCTATTCTATCCTATTTATTCTATCCTATTTTTGCTGTTAGCGTTCAAAAAACAAAATTATAAGGCCGTTCATCATCATCTGGACGGCGTTGGATGATAATCCAGAAATAATGATCGAGCAAATCTTCCAAAACGGCTCGAAATAGCCAGTTTTTCTCCATTGTTGCCCCATTTTCAGCCATATTTTCATCGGGATTAATAGGCCGCAATTGCAGAACTGCATTTTTCCGCAGGTAGTTTTCAATCAAATGCCGTATAGCGGCCCTATATTCTTTTGGATCGTCAAAATCAGTAGCAACTACATCGTCTTCGTGTCGCTTGGCTACCACATTGAATACGCTATTTGGGGTAAGATAATCGTGCAACATCGTATTAATAGCCAAGCGCACCAATCCTGGGAGGTGCTGCCAAGAGCGGCCAAATTGCAGCCGTTGGGTATCATAGTCGGCAACATCTATGGTCAGTTGTAAGCCTTCCAGTTTAAATTCTTTTTCCACCACATTTTGGAGTAGCACCTCAACAGGCAGGTTTTCGTCCAAAAAACCGTTTATCCAGCCTGTATCGCCGTCGTTACCATCGCGTGGTGTATTAATTACAAAACGGGCATTGGTTTTTTCTGGCATTTCTAAGCCAAATATCCACTCTCCATCCAGCCAAAAGGAAAATTGCTCTGGAACAGGGAAAAGTGCTGTTCCATTATTGGTTTGAAGCCGATAATCAAGCGGAACAAGATGCAGTGTGCCAGTATTGACATAAGCCCTCATTTCGGTGCTGATGGGTATTTCAGGATCAGGCCATACTTCTTGTCGGATAAAATCGCCAAATGAAAAACTACTTTCCTGATTAAAAATACCCGTATTCAGTGCTGAAAACAACGCATTTCCAAAATTTTGATCTGGCAAAATGGCTATTTGCTTTTTTACTTCATCGGTCGGAATATTCCATTTCAAACGTTCGAAACCTGTATATTGACGGATTACAGATTGGATGGTCTGTTCAATATCGGCCTTTCTCGAAAATTTACCAATGCTATAATCAGTAGGATTTCCACGGCTGACGAAAGCAAAAAATTCAATTGGTTCAAAATCTGGCGTTTTCAATACAAAAGTCCAAAAATTTTCGGCATCCAGCACATGTGGGAGGTCGTAAGGAAGATCGTTTGTTGCGCTGGTGTCGGGAGGAATAAGGTATATTGTTCCTCGATCAAGGTATGATTTCAAGAGTGGCGTTGGGTCTTGCAATGTTTTAAATTGCAGGTCTCTCTCTCGCACGCGTGCAATAAAACTTAGTTGACCTTGGCTACCATTCAAATACGCACCGATAGCCGCAGTAAATATCGCTTCCCATTTGCGGAAACTATCTGCTAGGTACTGCTCTACAGTACTGTCTTCTATTTTGCATTGCAGATGGAGCAAGCCGTACTTTTCCTTGAGTACTTTTTGGATGGTGATTTGAATTGGGCTACCGCCAGCAGCAGCAGGATCTTGCTCTGCGTACCATTGTTTGGCTTTTTCAGTGAGTGGATAATTGGTAGCAATGTAACGTAGCGTATTTCGCTCTATTTCGGTTACAACAAGCCCGTCGCCAGCCATTCCGACTAGCGTTTGCATTTCGTCGAAGGAAATTTGGTATTCTCCACGTCCTTTTGTGAAATTATCGGCTGCGTCGATCAAATCGCGATCATAGCGGCTGCCTTTGATGATTTTGTAGTATGCCATAGAGTAATAATAATGATGAACAAAATTACGTCCAATGCTCGAAGTCGGTATTATGCAAAAGTGAATTTTGCATAAATAATGGTAAAGGTAGTTGGGTGATTGGTTTACGGTGGATTGATTGTTTTTGGGGAGGGCTGTAGGGTATAAAATTTGAAGAAAAAACATATTAAAAACGCATGATTTTGGAATAAATTTTAACATTAAATCGTT
>JAAFHO010000929.1 GCA_013297575.1 Chitinophagales bacterium | reverse complement strand
ATTCTTCTGAGTGAAGACCCAATACCATCTACACTCATATATGCTCTATCGGCCAGATCCTTATTTGATATAACTGGGTCATCCAGCAATATGTTTAAGACATTCCAGTCTGTTTCATTTATTTTTTTATCAATTGCCTTTTCTAATTTTTCTTTGTTTAAGTCCCCATTATTATCCATTCCCACTACTTTGCCTACCTGTTTCTTTAGAATATTTAACTCATTGAGTAATTCTTCCCCTTTTTGCTTTTCCTGGGTAATTTTGGTTCTACTGTAATATAATAAAGCACCGATTAAAATAAAACTCAAGATAAATATCCCAATCAATTTATTTCTATGGTTAGCCTTTAATTCCAATTGGACTTCTTTACTTTCGACATCTTTTTCAAGCAATTTATCGTCATATCCTTTCTGTATAACTTGGCGCATGATATCAAGTTTAAGTTTTTGGGTTGCAGCACTATCTGAATACATTTTGTGCTTTTCATACATTTCTAAGGACTTGTCGTACTTGCCTTGGCCTTTATAACAATTATATAATAATTCATACAATTCAGATTTTATAGTAGGAGAAATATCATCATTCAATTGACGGAGTAAATTTTCTGCTTTTTTTGTTGCACCATTTATATCATCATCAAGACTTAGTTTAGCATCAAAGATCAATCTGTCGAACATTGACGGATTATTTTTCAAGTCTCGACTTATTTGTAGGCTTTCATCCAAATACAACCTTGCTTTATTTTTATCACCTTTTTTCAGGTAGGCTTGTGCTAATATGAAATAAGCATCTGTTTTTGTGACCTGATTATTGTCTTTTTCAAGCAGTATGATTGACTCCTTGGCAGTATTTATTGCTAAATCTAATTTTCCCTGATTGTAATACACAAGGCTCATTCCCGCTAATATATATCCTGTGCCTTCTACCTTGCCTTTAGATTTAAATATCGCTAAAGCTTCTTCAAAATGATTCAATGCCAAATCATAACCTTCTAAATTTATTAATTGTATGCCAATATTATTGAGTGTTAGTGCTTCATTCTCCCATTTGCCTATCTTTCTAAACATATCCAAACTCTTATGATAGTAATTAATGGCATCCTTGTATTGACCTTCAGCGCTTAGGATATTGGCCAAATTAACATAATAGGTAACGAGATTTACCTCATCTTTTAGTTTTTCTAAAACTGCAATAGCTTGCGTAAGCGCTTGCATGGAATTTTTGACATCCCCCATTACGTAATAAGCATAGGATCTTTCGTTCAGTGCTTGGGCAATTTGCCCTTGGTTGTTGGTGTTTGCAGCCAATTTTTCGTGCAAAAATGTTAACTTTAAAACATCGTCAGGTTTTGCATAAGTTTGGCTTTTGTAATATTCGTTGATCGCTTTTATCCGAATAGAATCCGACAGTGATTCGTTCTGCCATATGAGTAGCGGTGAATCTTGGCCTAATATACTGGAAGGCAAGAGCATATTAGATGTTACTATTACAGTTAACCAAAAAACTATTAACCTTATGTGCATGTTTTAAATTTTAAATATCTATAGCAGTTCGTAAAGAAATCGGTTGCCCTGATTAGGTATGTACAAATAAAAAAGGACAAACCTTTGTGTTTGTGGTACGAATCATCAACCCTCACCTATGCCCATAAGTACCCAGCAATCACGAACGCAATATTGCGAAAAATATCCGAGTTGAACAAATGGCCGTGCGATTTTTTCATCCTGAAGTCTTGTTCCTAAGCGTATGTCCAAAATGCCCTCCATCGGCTGCAAGCGGCAAATTTCGTTCCAAACTACGGTGGCAAAAGCCGCTTTGCTGAAACAAAACTTACCCACTTTCGCTCGATCAGGAAAACCTAGATATTCGCTTCGTACTGACATTCAATGACTTAGGGTTTTGAGACTTCACGCCTATACGTGAATTTGCTAATTTCACTTTTAAGAGTAACCATACACTTAACTATGAGAAATAAATTTGTATCCAGTTATTCACTAGACTAATTTTCAAATTATGAAGAATTTTTCACTTTTATTTAGGGAAGGAGTAAAAAATAGTATAACCACCTTTCACGGACAAATCAAGCAAGAGTGGGTAGAAATAAATTTTCTTCGGATCTTACTAAATTTTAAAACAATGCGAAAAGTTCAATGCACAATTTTGCCAAAATTTTGGCAAAAACAAGCCAAAACCTTTGTAAACCTGATTGGGATGCTTCTCTTGTGTACAGGCAT
>JAAFHO010000928.1 GCA_013297575.1 Chitinophagales bacterium | reverse complement strand
CCATTAAGGTCAGTTGACTTCCTTACTTTCTTAGGGTGTCCAGTGTAATAAAGATTGGATTCATTTTCTACAGACGCAACTAGTGCATTTTCAACTTTAAGGGAACATTCAGAGGCTCCAAGTACCCTCACTTTGCAGTCTTGAGACGCAAAATTCAACCCATCCATTGTACTTCCCCCCTTTACAAAAATATCTGAATTTCCGGAAATACCTTCTAGTGTTAAATTGCTTCCACCATTCACCAAGCATGTAAATTGACCAAGGTTTAGACCGCAATAGCCAACACTCCCGCTTTCAAGCGTAAGATTAAATTTGGACATCGTCAACGACGAATCTGCTTCAAAATAAGCACCTTCTTTTATAAGCACTTTATTAATTGCGCCCAAAGGAACATAAATATTTATTCCAGATGTGGTCAAAAGTGAAGCAGATAACTTAAAAATTAACTTATTTTCTGAAATAATGGATGTAACTAATGGCAGTAAATTTTCTTGTGCCACTATATTAAAACTACTTCCGGTATCATTGGTGAGTATCAATTGCATACCATTACCAACAACAACCTCATTGATTTCTCCTTTAAGCGCTCTGACCTCGGTAACTACATCACCTTTACCGATTTCTTTTTTGTCTCTAGGATCTGTCATGTAATCAATAACCCCTTTATATATTTTTTGGGCGTGTAAATTGGTGGATAACAGAAATAATAAAGCAAATTTGACGAATAATTTTTTCATAATAAAAAAAGTTTTAAATGCCGGAAACCCAAATAGAAAGGAATCAGCCAAAAGTGATAAGATATTGTTTAATCATTACTTAACTACTCCACCTTTTAAAAAAGTATATCAATTGAAAATAATAACACTTGCCCCTTCTATTCGCCTATTGACGTTTCTTTAACGCCCTCCTACACAACTGATGGGCGATTAATTACGTTCTTTGCGTCAAAATTGATACATACACAAATAAATACTATGCAGCAACTACTTTCATTTGTTTTCCTTTTGACTTTTGCGACCGCTTCACTTTCGGCTCAAAAAACCGATACACCTGAAAAATCGGATCCACAGGCCAAAAAAGTCTTAGATAAAGTACGTAAAAAATACGAATCCTATAAAACAATCGATGCCGCTTTTAGCCTAAGCATTGAATTGCCGGGTCAACCTAAACAAACACAAAAAGGCACTATTAGCCAAGAAGGAGATAAATTTCGCTTAGAAATGGACGACCAAATTATCGCCAGCGATGGTAAATCCACTTGGGTATATCTCAAGAAAAACAAAGAAATCCAAATCAGTAATACCGATCCGAAAGACATATCCGACAACGGATTTATGACACCTAAAGATTTGCTCAAACGCTACGAAAAAGGTGATTTTATCTATGCAATTACCGAAAAAATAACCGAAAACAAGGTAGTTCTTACTCAAATCGAGTTCAAACCCAAAGATAAAAAGTCAGAATATTCCAAACTCCGCCTCAGTATCGACGAAAAAGCAAGCGCTATCAAAAGCATAAAAGCATTTTCGAAAGACGGCGGTCGTTATACATTTACTGTAAGTTCACTGAAAACCAACCAAGCATTTGGTGCCGGTCATTTTTCATTAGACCCAAAGAAATATTCAGGCGTAAAAGTGGTTGATCTTCGGGAATAAGGTGATATTTGCGGCATGCGTACTTTTATACTTTTCGTCATTGCTGCTTTTTTTTGCACGACCACTTTACAGGCACAATATGCCATTGGTCACCGTTCATTTTCGTTTACAGATCCGGCACGTGCCAATCGTGTAGTAACAGGAGAGGCGTATTATCCAGCCACAATTGCGGGGGATAATACGCCTTTTGTTGTTGGTGAATTTCCCCTGCTCGTATTTGGTCATGGTTTTCTGATGCCTTGGTCGGAATACTCGGTTTGGTGGGAGCATTTAGTGCCCAATGGTTATATCATGGTTTTTCCGCGTACAGAAGGGGGTATTTCGCCCAATCATGGCAATTTTGGTGGCGATTTGTCCTTTTTAGTGACCAAATTCAACCTCGAAGATAACAATGTAAGTTCGCCTTATTACCAGCATTTGAGTGGTAAAAACGCTGTAATGGGGCATTCGATGGGTGGAGGTTGCACTTATTTGGCTGGCCCTCAAAATACGTCCATCCATACTTTATTGACCTTTGCAGCCGCCGAAACAAACCCATCGGCTATTGCAGCAGCAGCAAATAGCACGATTCCTACCTTAACAGTAG
>JAAFHO010000925.1 GCA_013297575.1 Chitinophagales bacterium | reverse complement strand
CGGACAAGGTGTTACTGTTGGTGGAGCAGATACTGGCTATGATTGGGAACACCCCGCTATTAAACCGCATTACAGAGGATTTAATAGCGTAACAAATACCGCCGACCATAATTATAACTGGCACGATGCTATTTTTGATAAAAATCCTTTAAACGCAGATTCGCTCAACCCATGTGGATTCAATGCGGCACAGCCTTGTGATGACCAAAGCCACGGCACACATACAATGGGTACGATGACTGGTGATGACGGACAAGGCAACCAAATTGGTGTAGCACCTGGTGCTAGTTGGATCGGTTGCCGAAATATGGAGCGTGGCTGGGGGCAGCCCTCCACTTATATCGAATGTTTTGAGTGGTTTTTGGCTCCGACCGACCTTACTGGCAACAATCCTCAACCCTCCAAAGCACCCGATGTAATCAATAATTCGTGGTATTGCGCCGTAGATGAAGGTTGTACCGACCTTACTATCAATGAAATGATGCGTTTGGCCGTTATTAATTTGAAGGCATCTGGTGTAGTAGTGGTGGTGAGTAATGGTAATTTTGGTGGCCCTTGTGATAGGACTTATGGCCCTCCTGCTTATTTTGAGGAGAGTTTTAGCGTTGGTTCTACGCAAGAAAGCGATACAATTTCCAATTTCAGCAGTCGTGGTCCAGTCACTATTGATGGCAGTAATCGTGTAAAGCCCAATGTTTCTGCCCCAGGTCAATTTGTACGCTCTTGTGTCCTCAACGGAGGATATGCTTCGTACAGCGGCACCAGTATGGCTGGTCCACACGTAGTAGGATTAGTTGCGCTTATTTTTTCGGCCAACCCGTCTTTGAAAGGCGAAGTAGCCTTGATCGAAGAAATTGTGGAATCTACCTGTTTGCCCATAATTGGCTTGAACGATTGCAGTGATAATAACGGTTTGGATTATCCCAATAACACATACGGATATGGTCGGGTAGATGCGCTAGTGGCCGTGCAAAAGGCTTTAGCGGTATCAACTAATGATAACATTCAAACGGATATTGAGGTATTGAGTTTCCCCAATCCAGTTTTGGATCAATTGTATTGGAATGTTACACATTACGAAGGTGAAATTACGATAAAAATGTTTGATACAAATGGCCGGACAATAATCAACACGCAAAAAATGAATCAAAATGGCCAATTATTGTCAGTTTCCTTAAAAAATCAACCCAATGGTATATATTTTTGGCAATTGGAAATGGATGGAATGCCAACCAAATCTGGGAAAATAATGGTGGGGAAATAATGGTGTTTCACCTAATAAATAAGATCAATAGAAGTAATCAAAAAAAACGAATTATCTTTGCGCCGCACAAACAAGTTAATACACAACGATGAAATATTTTTTGACACTATTTGCGCTGACACTTGCGCCCATCTTCCTATTCGCTCAAAAACCTTCGACAAAAGCCATTTTACGGGGAACCGTTTATGACAAAGTAACGACACAGCCCATATCCTTTGCCACCATTAAACTAGAAGGTGCGTCATTGGGTACCGCTACGGATATTAATGGATTCTTTACCCTTCCTGATATTCCACCAGGAACATACACCGTGGTTGCCTCTTACTTGGGTTACGAAGATTTCAAAGCACAGGTCACCATGGTAAAAGGGGAAATACAATTTTTAAATATATACATCGCTGAAAACGTGACTAATATAGGCGAAATTGTTATTTCTGGTAAGAAGCAACAAGCGAAAACTGATGTTCAAGTATCTAAATTACAGGTCACTCCTAAGCAGATACGCTCCTTGCCATCTGCTGGCGGACAAGCCGATATAGCACAGTATCTTACGGTATTGCCCGGCGTAATTTTTACCGGTGACCAAGGTGGCCAGTTGTATATCCGCGGTGGTTCTCCTGTTCAAAACCGTATCCTGCTCGATGGGATGACCATCTATAACCCTTTCCATAGTATTGGCTTTTTCTCTGTTTTTGAAACAGAGTTGATCCGAAATGTTGATGTACTCACCGGCGGTTTTAATGCCGACTATGGTGGTCGTATCTCTGCTGTGGTGGATGTAAAAACACGCGAAGGGAATAGAAAACGCCTATCAGGATTAGTTTCAGGTAGCCCTTTCCAGGCAAAAGTATTGGTCGAAGGCCCCATCATTCCACTCAAAAAAGATGGAGGAGGCAGCATGTCTTTTATCTTTACCGGTAAAAAAGCGTTGATCAATCAAGTTGATAAAACACTGTACAACTATGTTAATGATGGCGATGG
>JAAFHO010000926.1 GCA_013297575.1 Chitinophagales bacterium | reverse complement strand
CGGTCACAGGCAACAGAATCTCGCAAGTATAGTTTATACCGTTCTTCGTACATTTGATGCGCTCTTTTTTGCTGTTTGGCGCTCATTGAACCCTTTTTGGTAAACATTTTATTGATTTGTTCGCGATTGGGTGGGGTAGCGGTAACCCTTGGTTTTTTGGGTTCAATGGGGGCTTTGGGGAGTTCAATAAGGGTGGAATAAACGGGCAAAGTAGGTTTTTGAGGTATATTTACCTTAAGTTGTTGCAACCGCTTTGCCAAAAGACTATCTAGTGGCCGACTGAATTCGCTACTTTCCAGTTCTTGCCTGAATTTTTCATTGCTTGTGGCCACCTGCCATGTTACAGGTGTTGCAGCGGCACTACTATCGGTGCCTTCCTCCGAATGGATACCATAAAACAGCCGCATATCCAAGTCCACTTTTTGCTGCGCGGGAATGCCGATGGTGATCTCCGCGTCATCAGCGAGGCGGAGTGGGCGGCCTTCCGAAAATGCCTCCACAGCGGCCATTCCACCCGATTGTAGCAACGCGCCATTGCTGATGGTACTGAGGTTATGGGCAATCCAGTCGCCCGGACGAAGGGCTTCTTTGACCGAAACCTGTACCGATCCGCGAGGCTTAGAGCCGTCTTCTTCTACAAATGAACCAGCGGGAACCACCACAAGTACGCCTTTTGCGGAAGTAATGGTTTCGTCTTTGGAGGGGTCAATTGTAAAGGTTTGATTCTTTTTACCCAGTAGGCGTTGCCGGAATACCGTTGGATTATCAATAGTCCAAGTGGTGATTTCTACATCTACCCGACGGTTTTTGCGCCGTCCTTCTTCGGTTTGGTTGCTAAACTGTTGTTTTTGCTCGCCCCAGCCCTTAAGTACTGTTTTTTCTGTGATAATGCCTTTGTTTTCGAGGAATGTCTGCACTGCCAAACCACGGTTGAGTGCCAATTGGTCGTTGTAGGTGGTGCTACCCGAATTGTCGGTAAAGGCATTTATTTTGATTTCGTAGTCGGGCATGGTGGCCAGGTTTTGGGCCAATGTTTGCAGGTTTTCAATGGATGTTGGGGTGAGTTCGGCTTTATCGAGATCAAAATAGATACTGTTTTGAACGATGGATTGGCCAAAAATAAAATTGAAAAAGGAGAGTAGTAGTAAAGTAGATAGTATGCGCATAGTAGCAGTAATTTAGTTTATACGACTAAAGGTGCAATACTGTTATTTATTGTTGCTTTGTATGGAAAAAATATTTTGTATCGGGTCAATTGTAAGTACTTAGCCGCTTTTGTTGGGTAGTTTTTTACTAAATTGGCATTTTTATAGGAATAAATTATCTAAATGATTCAGGTGTTTTTTGCAAATATTGCGGTGCGCTGCACCTTGAAAACGCGGAAAACATATCATTGCTACAAATATTGCGGTGCGCTGCACCTTTGCTTGATAATACCGATTTTTGCTACAAATATTGCGGTGCGCCGCGCCTTCAAAACGCTACTTTAATGGCCTCATATCCCCAATGGCCACAAATGATGCCCAAAAATAAGGATGTGATGCCGCCCCGGGATGCGATTTTAGATAAGCCCTTTTGGACTGGCTTAAGGCTTGGTTTTTGGAAGTGCCTTTTGACATTTCGCTATAAAAAGTATCCATGATTTCCAGCGTGGATTGGTCATTTACACTCCACAATGAGGCAACAATACTTTTTGCACCAGTATAAATAAATGCCCGCGACAGACCGATAATACCTTCGCCTTGTTGTATTTCGCCGATACCTGTTTCGCAGGCCGATAATACGACCAAATCCGTATGCAGGAAAGTATGGTACAATTCGGCTACCGAAAGCAGACCATTATCGCCCGGTGCGCTAGTAGGGGCAAATGCCATAAAAGAAAATGTACCTGCTTTTTGGTTGGCTTTGGCGTGCGTGGCCAAATGCAGTACCTGATAACCAGCGGCCAGTTCCTTAAAGCGGGTTTTGGTGGCTACGGTGCCAGTTTGAACAACTGCGCGATTGGGGAAATACGATTTCACTTTGTTCACTTCGGCACCTGAATAAGGCAATGGCGATAATTGACCATTAAAAACGCGTTCACCAGCCATATCCGAAGTGGTTGATGGCGAGTTTTCGGCGTAAAAAGGGGCAAATGCCAATAAACCTTTGTTGGTTTTAGGATAGGTTTTGTCCATCATAAATCCGAGCGACGTAGCCGAATAAGCATAATGGACGGTATGGTTGCGCACTAAAAATGGATAAG
>JAAFHO010000927.1 GCA_013297575.1 Chitinophagales bacterium | reverse complement strand
TTCTAATTCTGAGGCAGACATAGCCATATTGGCAAGGCTTGAAAACGAACGAATGGACTTACGCAAGGCAGCAGAATCCATTTTCAAGCAAAACAATGCAAATACAGATACCAAAGACAAAGACTATGTTTTTATCAATTTTGTGTTGAGTCATATACCCAAAGGTTTGGTTGGTCTCATCATTGCCATGATTTTTTGCGCCTCTTGGAGTACCACGGCATCGGAGTTAAACGCGCTTACTGCAACCAGTGTTTCAGACATTTACAGGCGCTCCTTAGTACAGGGAAAAGACGAGTCGCATTATGTTTGGGTTGCAAAATTGGCAACGGTTATCTGGGGCGTATTTATCACCATTTTTGCCACTTATGCAGATTTGTTCGATAACCTGATCCAAGCCGTAAATATGGTCGGTTCAATATTTTACGGTACCATTTTAGGTATTTTCTTTACCGCTTTTTTCTTAAAAAGGGTAAAGGGCAATGCCGTATTTATTGCCGCCATTATTTCTCAATCCATTGTCGCGTATCTCTTTTTCTATGTAAATAAGGATGCGTATTTATGGTACAATCCGCTAGGTTGTGGAATGGTAATGGGTTTCTCATTAATACTCCAGCCACTCCTACGAACAGAACCAGCAAGAAAAGAGGGCTAAAGGAAGGGTGCGACCACCCTACTCCTTTAGCCCTCTTGTGCACCCGTACGTTAAAGTCAACGCTTTGTGTTCTAAACAAGCGAAGCGTCCAACTTTCGTCTTTGTGAACTTTGTGTCCTTTTGTGGTGAATAAACTTGTACGCGAAGTCTTTGCAGTAAAAAAGGTGGTTACAGTTTTTTCACCTTTATGTTTCTGAACCAAATAGGCGCGCCAGCATGTTTGCCCTGAAAACCAATATGGCCCTCCAACGGCAATACCGCAAATGGTTTCCACATCCAAGACGGTATTGCCGAACCATCAGGGTTAGTGCTACCCGACAACCATTGACTCATATCCATGTGGTTGATCAATTCGCCATTTAATACCACCCATATTTCGCGACCTTTTGCACTAATGGTATAGTGGTTCCATTCGCCTGGACGTTTTACGGTGCGCTTACTGGCCGCTAAATGCCCAAAAACGGCACCGCATTGCCAAGTCGGATCTGCTTCCGCCCATTGTTTGGCATAGTCGTCTGCAATTTGAACCTCCAAGGCGTTAGGAATCCAATTATCGGTATCAGAACAGTGAAAAATGACACCCGAATTGGTACCCTCGGCGGTTTTAAATTCGAGGTCGAGTATAAAATCGTTGTATTTTTCTTTACTCCAAATACACTGGTCTTCGGTTGCTGTAAGTTCGCCAGCGGGCGTCACACTCCAAATACCTTTTGGTGCAATGGTATTAGAAAGGTCAGCACTGTACAGCGGTGTAAAAAAGGCATCAATTTCCGATTGCTGTGGATGCGAATTGGTATAAATTAACGAGGCTTTTTGTGATTTTTCTTGTATTTTTGATACCAAAGCCTTGTTTTTGTCCAATACTTTTTTGTGTGTTTCAAGTAAAGTTGAAAAATCGTTACTGAGTACCTTAGCTGTTGCCTCCAGCATCTCCACCGATGTTGTGGTCTGCGTTGTTGGCGTTTCATCGGTCTCTTGTAACAATTGCGCGAGTGTTTCCGCCGTTTCTGCGATAGCATTACAGCGTTGTTGCAGTTTATCAAAATTTTGATTTATATCCATAAGTCCTTTTTTAGTGGCTGAATCCACCGTTGCAACTTGAGTCAACATATTTTGCGTAGTAGCCAAATTTGCTTGTGTTTCATGCGCCAATTGCATAGTTTGGACGCATTTCAGGTTTAAATCATGCAGTTTTTGTAAGTCAGCACTACTTGTTTTTACCCTTGGATCCATGCGAACACGCAGCGTTTGCTCGTATTTTTACCATCTATGGTCAGTCGTATGGTATAGTTGCCCGGTAGCACCCAAGGTTGGATACTATTTGGGGCTGTTTGGCCATACACTGCTGAAATAGGGAACGAAGGTGCTGTTTTGGGGGTATTGCCTTCTCGTAAATCCCAGCAGAAACGATGTGCTCCTTTTTTGCCGGATAATGCTTGAAACGGGCGAATCCAATACAACGGAAAATTCACTTTACTCACATCCGTTGCGGTTTCATTTTGGGAAATGGTACGTATAATATTGCCTTTTGCATCCAAAATTTCTAACAGAACCGATTGCGCAGTCTGTGCCAAATAATAGTCCAAAATAGCA
>JAAFHO010000924.1 GCA_013297575.1 Chitinophagales bacterium | reverse complement strand
CGAAGTCGAGTGGTTACCGAGCGGAGTCGAGCGCTTACCGAGCGGAGTCGAGTGGTTACCGAGCGAAGTCGAGTGGTTACCGAGCGAAGTCGAGTGGTTACCGAGCGAAGTCGAGTGGTTACCGAGCGGAGTCGAGTGGTTACCGAGCGAAGTCGAGGTAAAGATGTGCAACAATTCCATTTTTATAAAAAATATAGGACTAAAAATTCAGAAGCCCAACCAACCCATTGAAACAGCATATTTTGGCGGTTGGATGCCATTTACCTCCAAAACGATCACCCTACCGGAAGGCACCCTTGTAAGTTATATTGGCAACAAAGACGTACCGATTGTAATGGGCGGTAATTTCGATGTACCCGCTACTTTAATTGTAACTGTACGCAAAGCCGATGAGGGCCGAACCTTTAAACTATGGCCATTAGTAAAAACGACCACGCTCAATAAAACGGGGACAGTTATCGTACCTGCAAAGGGGACGACCAAAATATGGGAAAACACCCAGCACGAAAGTTTTGCAGTTACACTCAGCAACCTTAGTACATTGAACTCTTGTGAAATTTATATTTTGAAAAAAAGGAGTAAAAAATGGTTTTCACCTTCGTTTTTTCCACATTCAGATTTAAAAATTTATGTGCCAACCAACGGTGCATTGCTCTTTGAAAATTTTAGTAATGAGGATATTACAATTACCTATGTTATTGATTAAATGAGAAAAGTGTAATTCGTAACAACAAACAAAGAAAAAATCTAGGATAATGACACGAAATCAGTTCCTTTGCGCCACAACACTATGAACGAAATACGTTTCAATATTTTTGCTATTTTTTTAATATTTTCCTTTCTCCAAGGATTAATCTATAGTACGTTATTGCTCCTTCGCGCACGCAGAGAAGGACGGAAGTCCGATAATTGGTTGGCGCTCTTGATCTTAACCGTTTGTGTCTATAATATGCCGTACATGCTAGGTTTTATGGGCATACATATACTTTACCAAGGTTTGTACTTTTTCCCCTACGGAATTGAACTGCTGATTGGGCCAGTGATCTTGTATTTTATCAAGCACCAAACCAATCAGCAGTTTCAGATGAAACGCGCCGATTATTATCATTTTATCCCTTATTTTGTCTATTTTGGGTATCATTTAGCGATTTGCTTGTGCGGTGATACTTATCGGGATTGGTGGCATGAGCATATACACCAACGTTTTTACATTGATAAAATAGAACTACTGGCGAGCAATCTTTTGCCTTGCATTTATCTGTATTGGTCTTGGAAATGGTATCAAAACTACCTTAACTGGCTACCAAATGAACGATCCGATACCGAACAATCGTCTTTTGTCTGGTATCGATACTTTATGCTGGCCATTGTTATCGCTATCCTTTCGGCACTTATTATTGGCTTGGTTAGCCAAGTTTGGGAACTTTCCTTTTTTCAAGTTTGGGTACAGCGTGCATTCAATGGAGTAATGATTTATTACCTTTCCATTCAGGGTTACCACCATTATCAGCCCAAAAACTTGAATTTTCAAAGGGAGCAATATCAGCAATTACCGGAATCAAGTCCTGCTGATGTGCAGGAGGCGGAAGGCAAGCGGGACAAACTCTCTTCGGATGAATTGATATATTGGAAAGAACAGATCATACAAGTGCTTCAAAAAGAGCAATTATTTCTTCAACCCGACATCACCTTGAGTGCGCTGGCCCGTCGTTTGGATACCAATACTTCCCTTGTTTCTTATGTTATCAATACTGGATTTGAAAAAAATTTCAACGATTTTATCAATGAATTTCGGGTGCAAATATTTCTACAGCGCATAAAAGAATCCGCATTTAGCCATTATTCTCTACTTTCGCTGGCTTACGATTGCGGTTTTAATTCTAAATCGACTTTTAATCGCGCTGTAAAAAAAATAACAGGGCAACAACCGTCGGATTTTTTAACAACAACATAATATTCATTAATCTCATTTCTTCATAACAAGATAAATGAAAGTACGTCCAGAACTAGTTATCTCCATTTTTTCACTTGCGCTTAGCCTCACAGCCGCCGTTACTAATCTATTTCAGGCAAGACTACAACGCGAACAACAACAAACAGCGGTATGGCCGTATGTTGAGTTAAATATGTCCTATGAAGGGCCTGATGCAATCAATATTCGCCTGAACAACAAAGGTGTAGGCCCTGCCAAAATCACTAAGGAGACCTATCTTTTTAAAGGTAGGGCATATACTAATATGGTAGATTTAACCAAA
>JAAFHO010000923.1 GCA_013297575.1 Chitinophagales bacterium | reverse complement strand
CATCTTTTGCCCTCATATTTCCTCTTTTTCTACTTAAATAGGTAGGCTATTCGCGCAAAAAAACAGAAAATCTGAGACCAAAATCTGAAGCCTGAATTTGTACCTTTATTCCAACACCATTCCTAAGCATTCAATATTCCCAAAAAAATAAAAAAAAATTTCGTGTATTAAGCCGCTGCTTTGCTTTTACGGAGACAGAATAATATTTTGCCCAACCCCCAATTTATTGCTTTAATTTTGCAGGGTTTGTTTTTTGCAAATATTGAATTTAAAAACAAACGACCAATATCTGTTTTTGGCTCAATTTCAATTTTTTATTTTGTGTTAATGCAGTTTTAATTTTGATAACCAATTATAATTTGGTGAATTAATTATTATTACCTTTGCGGCGTAAATTTTACAAAACAAAAAAATTGACAAGCCATTATGGATTTGAAAAAATTAGTAGAAGCAATTGATGCTCAAGTACTCACGGGCGATATTATCGGCGCATTTGAGCAATTTGCTGCTGACGAATGTATCACCCATAGCAACCCACAAGACATCACGCACAGCAAAGGCCAAAAGACAGAAGCATTGCGCTGGTTCTTTTCCAATGTTGATAGCATCAACAATATCGCACGCCCAGCGGTAAGCATCGTAAATGATGTAGAAACTAAATCTCAGTTTGTTTTCGATTTCACCAACAAGCAAGGCCAATCTTTGGTGTATAGCGAAGTGATCCGCCGCGTGTGGAATGCTGGCAAATTGGTGGAAGAGCAGTATTTGTTCAACGAAACTATTGCTCCCGCTACAGTTGCGAAAAAAGCAAAAGCAGACGTAGTTGCGGCTCCTGCTGCTGCAAAAGCAACAGAAAAAAAGGCGGCTGCGCCAAAAGCAGATACAAAAGCGACACCTGCTAAGGCTGAAGCAAAAACACCAGCACCTAAAAAAGCAGCGGCTCCTAAAGCGGCGGTTGTTGCAAAAGCAGACGATTTGACGTTGATCGAAGGTATCGGCCCAAAAATAGCTGAATTGCTACAAAATGCAGGTATCCAATCATTCGCTGATTTGGCAAAAGCAAAACCAGCGGCGATCAAAACTATTTTGGATGCGGCTGGTAAGAAATTCCAAATGCACGATCCTGCTACTTGGCCAAAGCAATCGGCCCTCGCGCGCGATGGCAAATCTGCTGAATTAGCAAAAATGCAAGAAGAATTGAAAGGCGGAAAATAATTTTTTCGTTTTTTTAGGGTAATTATTTAGCGTCGGAAGGGGTTTTACATCCCTCCCGACGTTTTTTTTTACCACCGATAGCCCAATCCCAATCTAGGCTGGATGCGGATTGGGGTCGATACAGGTTCTATGATCCTACTGCTCAATCCGGGGTTATAATCAATAGAATTCCAATTACTGCGTACCACAATATAGGCTTGTGCGTCCAAAAATAGATGTTTCCATTGCTTGATGAGTACACGCGGGCCAGTAAACCATTCGATAGCAACTTGTTTGGTTTCTTTTTGAAAAACAACGGGTGTATCAGCCTCAAAAGTAAATTTGCTTACTTGGGTGTTTACCCCTACTCCCCAGAATATAGGCATATTCCATAATTTCCGTTTTGTTTTTTTTACTCGTTCAATACCTATTCCGATCTGATAATTCGTTTGCAGTTGGCCATCCACTTTAATATTTTCGCCATTCAAGGACTTCCAGTTTTCTTTTTTATTCAGCACGAGTATCGGCAAACTAAATTCCCATCCTTTTCCAAAACCAAAAATAGGATTGAGCAAACCAATAGGCGACGAAGCACCAGGCCAATGCTCTGGAATATCCGAATCGATGCGCGAAAAACGTGTCAAAGTTGTATTTAAGCCTAGTTTAAAAGAAAAACGCGGCTCTTCTGGCGTATTTTGCTGACCAAAAGCAACATTGGCGATAAAAAGAAATACAAAAAAAATGGATAGAACTTTCATAGTGCAGGTGTTTTAATGCGTAATAATTAGTGGTGTTTTAGCCATAATACCCTTTGTTGTGTTTTGAAGAAAAATCCAATATATCCCTTCTGGCCAATGTTGAGTATTGATGTCTATACTTGACGCAGGATTTGTATATTTCGTTGGCCGCTGCTCAAAATATTAAATTACTTCCATCTTCTTCTCCAAAATAATCTTCAACTCTCCCCCACCACGCCCAGCCTGCACCCCGATCACCTCAAAACCCATCTGAATATTGAGGATCAACATGGACTTCCAGCGGTTCATTGTTTTTGTCCGAATAAA
>JAAFHO010000921.1 GCA_013297575.1 Chitinophagales bacterium | reverse complement strand
GTGGGTTGTGATTCTATCGTTACTTATGCAGTAATTATTAAACAACCAAGCGCACCAAGCACAGTAAACGTATCTGCTTGTGTAACTACAACATTACCTTATGGTCAAGTAGTAACAGTAAGTGGTTCATACCCACATACTTATACCAATGCTGTGGGTTGTGATTCTATCGTTACTTATGCAGTAATTATTAAACAACCAAGCGCACCAAGTACGGTGAACGTGACTGCGTGCGTAACTACAACATTACCTTATGGTGAAGTAGTAACAGTAAGTGGTTCTTACCCACATACTTATACCAATGCTGTGGGTTGTGATTCTATCGTTACTTACGCGGTCATTATCAACCCAAGTCCAATATTAAATATTACCCAACCTGCATCAGTATGCGTAAGTCTTGACCTAGCAACTGTATCAAGAACAGTAAATATAACTGGCGGTACTTATACCTATCATGCAACATTAACTGAAGCACTAAACGGTACAAATGCACTGAGCGGAACAGCCATTTCTGCTGCTACTTTCGATACTTATGTCCGTTATACTTTGTCAACTGGTTGTTTTGCTACTGGCTTTATTGATGTGAATATTGGGGCTTGTGTAACTGTGCTTTCCAAGGCAATCTTGCAGGGTCCATATACGGGTAGTAACAATAGGATGTTTGATAGCCTACGTAGTAATAATTATATTCCAATCAATGATCCTTATTCATTTGCGCCTTATAATACCACATTTGTACATGTAAATGGAGGTGGTGTCAAAACCATTAATACAGGAGTACTGGCAGTAACTGGCGATAATGCTATTGTTGACTGGGTATTCCTTGAATTACGCGATAAATCTGATCGTAATTTTGTTGTGGCCACCCGCGCTGCTCTAATACAACGCGATGGAGATATTGTCGATATGGATGGCGTTTCTGGTGTATTGTTTAATGGTATTAATCAAGATCAGTTTTATCTTGCTGTTCGACACCGCAATCACCATGGCGTAATGACGATGAATACTATTGATTACACTGTACCACCCACTTTGGTCAATTTTACCAGTACAACATTGCCTGTATTTGGTACAAATGCTACAAAATTGGTAGCAACAGGCGTAATGGCACTTTGGTCTGGTAATGCGAACTTAAGCAATTTCATTACAGGAAAAGCAGCCATTACTTACAATGGCTCTAACAATGACCGTGTTACGATCCTTAATGCATTGGGAGGCAATCAGTTAGGCTCACTAGCGGGTTATCACAAGGAAGACTTGAACATGAACGGTGTTGTTACCTATAACAACAGCGGAAATGATCGTGTTATCATCCTCAATAACCTCAATGGCAACCAACAAGGTACGTTACTTGAGCAATTAGTTCCTTAATATAACTTTTGTCGGCACTGCAAATAAGCAGTGCCGACAATTTTTGCGTTCTCAACTTTTATTGATTAATTAAATAATACTATGAAAAAAATTGTTGCATTTTTTATTATTTTTGCTCCAATGCTACTAATGGCTCAGGCCAATACGATTGATATCGGGATTTTTAATGTGCCAGCCAACAGTAATAAATTTGAAATCAGAATTAAACCTATTCAAAATTTATCAGGTGGTTATTCAGCCGGTGTATTTACGGTACGTTTTCCTTCTGCTTATGGTGTCAGTTTGAGTACAATTAGCTCTCCTTTTGGCTATTTTATCCAAACTATTGCGTTAAATCAAAATGGAAATGATTATTATTCATTTGTAATGGCTAATTTCTTCACTGTATCTTGGTTAAACAACCAGGAATATGTGATTGCTACTATTCAACACAGTAACAATGGTTCAGGAAACGGGTTATTTCAAATTGTGAATGATACTTGGACTGCTGCCAATCTAGGTGATTACTACCAAGAACTCAATGGAAGTGATGCACAACGCAATATTTATTCTTCGGCCACGGCACCACTGCCCTTAGACCTCATCAGTTTCAATGCCAAAGGTTTGTCCAATCGAACAGTAGCATTGGATTGGAGAACACACGCCGAAAATGGTGTTGCTAAATTTGTAGTGGAATATTCTACTGATCGCCTAAGTTTTAACCCCATTGGTGAACGACTGGCCAAAGGAGGGCTAAATGCCTTTGCTGATTATGATTTAATTGATCCTAATCCGATAAATGGTGATAATTATTACCGCTTAAAAATCATAAATAACGACGGTACGTTTGAATATTCACCGGTGCGTTTAGTTGTTTTCGAGGAGTTCAATAGCGCAACAAAAATTCAACCCAA
>JAAFHO010000920.1 GCA_013297575.1 Chitinophagales bacterium | reverse complement strand
CTTCCGATCTATGGTAATCCTCGCATACAACGCGGCACGGTGGATATAGGGGCTTACGAAGCAGGTATTTTGTCGCTATCAACTGAACCCGTAGTACAACCCAGTTGTGTCGCTGAGCAGAATGGTAGCATTGCAATTGATCCAATCAATGCCTGCGCGCCACTTTCTTACAACTGGTCAAGCGGCGGCATACTGGGCAATACCCTCACAGGACTTGGAGCAGGAATTTACGCACTTACAGTGACCGATAGTAGAAACGAAACCTTGGTTGTACAGTTCAGTATCCCTTCGGTGGCCGCGCCGGTCACAGTTGTACAGACCACACCTGTAATATGCGGGACTACTATTGGCGGAACGGCCATACCTACTATTACCAGCCCCAACCCGCCGTATCAGTTCCTGTGGAGCAATGCCAGTACCGATAGTATCGCTACGCAATTGCCTTATGGCAGTTACGCGCTCACGGTTACGGACGCACGTGGGTGTACGGGTACTGGCACGGCCACCATCGGGCGAATGGGTACGATCCAACTGGATATTCAGCCTGGTACCATCTCCTGTTACAACAGTACAGACGGATCTATCAACATACAAGCCGCTAATGGTGCCGCTCCTTTCCAATGGGCGTGGACTAATGGCGATACCACCCCAATCCGTACCAATCTAGGTGCAGGCATCTATTCCGGTTATTTATTGGATGCACTTGGTTGCGGTATCTCTTGGAATATACCGCTGGACGCACCGGATACCCTACGCAGTAATAGTGCGGTAACGCCTGCTAGCGGCCTCAATAATGCAGATGGAAGTATTACGCTTCTGCCAAGCGGCGGTACTGGAAATATCACTGCCCAATGGTCGAATGGAATTAATTCATTGATAATCAATAATTTATTACCTGGAGTATATACCGTTACTTTAACCGACGATAAGGACTGCACCAGCGAGGAAGTATTTGTGGTCGATTGGTCGGTGGGAAGTACAGAGCATTTCCAAACAGCAGCAAATGTAGTCGTTCACCCTAACCCCGCCAACCAAAGACTATACTGGACAGGTATGCCATCCGGTACTACAAAGGTTCGCTTATATGCTGCTACGGGTACTTTAGTGTTGGAGCGGTATGTAAATGGGACTTCTGTTGCCCTCCATGAGGTGTTGCCGGGGGCTTATTTATTGGAATTAAGTGGGGAAACGAGTGCAATCGTTCGAAGGATGGTGATTGTTCAACGATAAGTATCAGGACATCATTAATTGGTAGAAATGAACGCAGGTATTTTTCGTCCAGACAAGCCATTTTTGAGGCGGATAGCAGCGCCTATCTAACGAGAAAATGGCGCAGTATGGGCGGAAAAGACCAAGTTCAAAATGACAATTAATGGTGTCCTGGTACTTAAATCTAAAACTGCATCAACTCCCGATACACCATATCCATCGGCAGTCCCATCACATTGGGGTAACTCCCCTCTATTTTATTGATTTTACAATGCCCAATCCATTCCTGTGCACCATACGAACCTGCTTTGTCGTATGGTGCATAGGTACGGATATAATAGTCGATTTCCTCTTCGGTCAGTGCATCAAACCACACCTCGGTATGGCTGGCCAAAACGACTTCTTTTTCTTTGCCCAATAAGCAAATACCAGTAACAACAGTATGCTGGTTACCCGATAACAAACGCAACATCCGCACCGCATCGTCGTAGTTTTCGGGTTTGTTCAAAATGAGGTCTCCTATCACCACTGTAGAATCTGCGGCGAGTATAACCTCTTGATCTTGAATTAAATGCACACAAGCCCTCGCTTTGCGTTGTGCCAGCATTGGAGCCACTTCCTTGACGGGCATGAGTGGATCAAAGTCTTCGTTGGTATCAAAAGACGCAACAGTAAATTCAAAACCCGCTTCCTGCATGAGTTGGCTACGGCGCGGGCTTTTGGAGGCTAGAATAATAGGGCGCATTAAAAATACATTGCTAAATTATACACAATATGAATAGGAAGAATCACTGCTATATTTTGGATCAATACAATCAACTTAAACGAATCCAGACCCTGAAAGGGTCGAACTTGAATAGCCCTGAATGAAATTCGGGGTTTGATGTATAAGTGAATGTTTAAGAACCCTGAAAGGGTTGAACTTAATGAAACGCACATAATACGTTGAAGTTCAACCACTTCGTGGTTGTTAAAATATTACCGCATTCCCAAACCCCGAATTGCATTCGAGGCTATTCATGTTTAACCACTTCGTGGTTGGTATATTGCTAAGTT
>JAAFHO010000919.1 GCA_013297575.1 Chitinophagales bacterium | reverse complement strand
TCCTCCCGTAATATTGAGATCGATCAAACCCGTTAAATTACCCGCACAATCTACTGGAACAATTTGATTTTGAAGTATTTGTATTGTTGGCGGGGCAATAATTTTCAAATCAGAAATGACTTGTTGGCACGCGCCATCGGTGATGGTCACGGTATAAGAACCGGGCAACAAATCTTGTACATCGGCTGTGGTGGCGTTATTACTCCACAAATAAACGGGCGTGTTTCCCATGACATTGAGGCTAATACTGCCCTTGCCTTCGGGACAAGTGGGCTGGGTTACAACGGGCGTACTCACCGTTAAACCGGGCGCATTGATCACCAGCGATGGCAACACCATCGTACACCCAATACCCGTTGCATCGGTCACTGTGATACGGTATCCGCCTTGTGTAAGTCCAGTAATGAAGCCGCCAGATGTACCAATACCCGTTACGCTGCCACTGCTTAGGTTGGGTCCCGCCCAATTAAAGGTGTATGGTGCCAATCCATCCAAGGCTTGCAGGGCGATACTACCGTTGTTGCCACCACAAAAATTGACGTTTTGTAGCCCAATTACATTGGTTTGCGATACGCCGGGCAGGGTCGTTATTTTAATCGCGTCTTTGGCGGTGCAACCAAAAACATCGGTTACGGTAACGGTATAGGTACTGGTGGAAAATCCAGTTCCATTGGCCAGTACGTTTACATTTATTTGATTAAATCCGTTGCTCCAAGTATAGGCTAATGGCGTATTGCCTACACCTACCGCTGCTAAAAGTATGTTTTTCCCCTTGCACAAAGCCAAACTATCGCCATTACTGACAGAAACCGTTGGGTTTAGGTGTACAATTACGGGGATCGAAACCGTATCAAAGCAACCGTTACTGGTTGTTTTTTGGGCAAAATAAGTGGTAGTTACTGCGGGCTGCACATTGGTATTGGACAATTGATTGGCCAAACTAGTCGGAAAACCAGTGTGAAAACGTAACGTTCCGTTGGTCAAATCCAAGTCATTGATAGGTAAATCACTCAAATCTAAGGTATTTCCCAAGCAAATATCGGATGCCATACCCAGCACTAAATTGGGTTTGGGGACTACGGTTACTGCAATTGGCGTGCGCACACTTTTACAACCGCCCACCGCAAAACTGTCGATTACCCACAGATTGGTTTTGTTTTGTAAATTATTCAAGGCCAAAGTATTACCTGTACCGAGCAATTGTCCACCAACGGCTGCATTGAACCAATACAATTGCCCAAAAGCCGTAGAACTCGCGCTGAGGGTAATATTTCCACCACGACAAACGGGGCTTGGGGTATTCAAAACCGGCGTAGGAATCGTGTTATCATCCGCACTGCCATTGCAATTTTCGTCAATACCGTTGCATTTTATCTCGGTGGCGGCTGGGTTAATATTGGCCGCATTATCATTGCAATCACCCGAAACGGCGATAAAACCGACTGGCGCATTGGGCGAACAAACAATCACACGGTTGGTATTGCTGCCATAACCATCATTATCGGCATCTCGGTAAAAGGTATAATCGGGTGTACCCGCTGGCGTTGCGCTATAAAATGTCAGGTTATCCACTGCAATATCGCCATAAGCACCAAAAACGCCTGTTGCAGTCAGTTGAAACAAGGCTGTTTTGTTGTTGTAAGCGGATAAATTGACAAATTCGCGCCGCCATTGTTTACCACGATTGCCACTCCAAGTTTGGATGGGTAACCAAGTGACACCACCATCTGTGCTGCCTTCTAGGGTCAATGCGCCCATTTGTCCCAATTTGGTAAACATGTAAATATCGAGCGAAAAATGGCACGATGTACCCGATGGCGCCGAAATATCCAAGCAAAGGGTGCGCAAAATAGCCTTTTTGCCGTTGGCACCACTTGGGGAACACGAATTTCGGAAAAACAAATAATTACCCGTGCCGCCCACTGCTGCTGGCGGGCCTGCTGTGGGGTAAGTAATGCCCTGCCCTGTCCGTACTTTCCATTCAAAGTCGTCGCCGGGCACATTTTGCCAGGTATTGGGCAATGGGCAAGGATCGGTACAGGCCGTTGGACAAATGCCAATTGCGTTGAAATCTTCTACAATAACGGCTGGACAAACGGTAAAAAAGGTAGCGGGTGCTGAAAAACCGCTCCACAAACCGGGCGCACAACGTTGGCGGACAAAAACATCGTAATCTTGAAGCCCATTCAAACCTGTAATGGTAAATGGTTGTGTGTCATTGGAAGCCAGTTGAATACGTTGACCGCTGCTGGTTTCGGGCAAAAAGCCTT
>JAAFHO010000091.1 GCA_013297575.1 Chitinophagales bacterium | reverse complement strand
CATCTTTTGCCCTCATATTTCCTCTTTTTCTACTTAAATAGGTAGGCTATTCGCGCAAAAAAACAGAAAATCTGAGACCAAAATCTGAAGCCTGAATTTGTACCTTTATTCCAACACCGTTCCTAATAATCATCCGAAGTAGTCTCTTCTTTCTTATATTTTTGCCCAATCGACATAATAACCGCCAGTACACCAAAGCGTTTTGCAGGTGGCGTAATCGCACGACCAGTATAGCGACCATTGTTATCCGGCGCGCTATTATATTGATAACCAAATGTTTGGCTAAAACCAGGCACATTTTGCACACTCAAGTAAAAGATCGTAAAGTGCCCAGCAATATTGGTTAAATACGTCACAGCAATGCTCAAATCATGGTACGCAGGCGTGCGCGAGGTCATAAACTGGTTCGTTTCAAGATTAGGATCGAAATAAGGGCGACCCGAATTGAAGGCATAAGAAACACTTAATGCCGTATTCAATTTTGGAAAAAACTGCTTATACACTACCGAAAGACTATGCTTCATTGCAAAATTAGGCGTAGCCTGCTTAGGGAAATCTCGCCAATCGCGTTGTGTATCCAAATAAGAATAAGATACCCAGTAATCGCCATTTTTGATGTTTTTATTGTCGCGTAAAAAGAGATCCAAACCACGTGCATAACCTTCACCTGCATTATTGGGCAGTCCCGTTTTTGTATTGCTTTTTGTTAAATTATCGTACCATTTTTGATATACTTCTGCACGGAAAATATAGCCATTGCGCATCCGTTGGTAATTGAGCATGAGGTGTGTAGCATTTTCAAAAGTTAGGTTTGTTGTTTGGCGCATTTGGGTGTATTCAGGAGTTTGGAAAAAACGACCAAAAGACATAGAAATTTGTTCCCTTTTACCCAAAACATACGCCATAGAAGCACGTGGAGCAACATTAAAAAGATGTAATAAAGATGCATATTCAGCACGGCCACCTACGCGTGCTACCCACTTTTTACTCAGGAAAATATCACTTTCCACAAAACTGGCGGCATAATGGTCATTCAGTATATTTTTTGCCGTAGCACCATTTTCGGGTGTAAATCCTTCGTTAAAATGACTTTTATATGCTTCACCACCAAATTTTATTTTAAAAGTATGGTTGATCGAACGCGACAATGTAGCCCTTGCTTGTATAGATTGATGTGCCTGAATATTTTTGAATGTACTCCGTACCTCGTCATTATTATAAGTATGGGCAACACCCGCAAATAGAGTCCAGTGCGCTCCCACCTGATCGCGGTAGGAAACATTGGTATAGATATTTTCGGCATTCAATTCCAGCGGATTGGTGCGTCCAGTTTCGGTAGGATCAGGGTAATTCATTTTCATCAATGATCTATTAATATTGGTATAAACCTTGAGCATGCCGCCCTTATCATTCGTTTTATGGCGAAAAACAAATTCACCTGAACTAGATTGCGGTGCTTTAACCCAATCGTTGCGTTGTGGTACTAATGCAAAGTAAGGACTCAAGTTATTATAACTTACTGTACCCGAAACGCTGGTATTTTCCCAACGCTTGGTATGCGATAACGCGCCACCGACCGAAAGCAGCGTAATCCCAGTCATTGTTTTAGGAGCCAAATCTTCAGTATTCAAGATCAAGGCAGACGACATCGCCTGTCCATATTCTGCCGAATATCCGCCTGTTGAAAACATGGTGCCTTTGAATAAAAAAGGTGAAAAACGATTACGCGCTGGCAAATTGCCCACCGTACTATTATAAGGATTTTGAACCAAAAGTCCATCCATAAAAGTACGGGTTTCGTATCCTGCTCCGCCATGTACAAGGATTTGTCCTGTTTCGCCGTTGCGAGTTGTACCGGGCAGCATTGTAATAGCCCCTGCAATATCGGCAGATGCGCTGGCTGTCAGCGCAATATCCAGCGAAGACAAAACGGCGGCGCGACGACGATCACTCGTAGCCTCAAAAGTACCTGCGGAGACGACCACTTCACCCAATTGGTTCTTTTGCTCTTTTAATTTGGGATAAACCACCAATGTTTGACCTGTTAGCACCAATATTTGGCGAAAAGTATCACAGCCCATAAAAAGTACTAATAATTGTTGTGTACCTTTTTCGGTGGTTACAAATGAAAACACACCCGCTGTATCGGTGGTAGCACCATCGTAACTCCCTTCGAGGGCAACGCTGGCTCCGGGAAGTATTTCGTTATACAGGGTGGTTACTTTGCCAGAAATAGTCGTTTGCGCATAAAAAAGATGCGGCGCAAGGATAAAGAAGGATAAAAGAAGCACAATTTGTCGCATAACTTATTGATTTTTTTAATACTGAGCGACGTTAGGTTTTATGTATAGATTTATGGAAAACCATACGATTTTTATAAAACCTACAGAGCCGAAGTATAATACAACAAAGGTGCGTTGCTAGACATAATATATACGACTCACTTTGACCCAAGTGCAGGAATCAGGGAGTGAACAGTGTTTCTTACCACCGTAGCATATCCACCCTACGCTTTGAAGATGCACCCACAAAAAAATGATAAGTAATTGTTTGCTCGTTTTTTCCCTTATCTTTGCCTTGTAAAAATCAAGATGGTTCTCAACCGAATTATAATATCAGTTATGAATAAGTTTTCCACAGCACTATTATTTATTTTCACGGCTTACACGCTATCTGCACAACAACTCCCCCAATACAGCGCATGGCTGCTCAATCCTTATGGTTATAATCCTGCTTGTGCAGGACTGGAACAATCCTTAGTGGTCAATGGCGTATATCGCCAGCAATGGATCGACCTCGACGGGGCGCCAGTAACACAACAAGTTAATGCGCATTTGCCCGTCTATATTATTAATAGTGGTGTAGGCATCCGTTTAGAAAATGATGCTATTGGGCCGCACCGTACCTCGCAAGCCATGGTGAGTTATAATTACCAGCAAGAAATTGGCAAGAATGGACTACTGGCCATCGGTGGCGGAGTTGGTTATCAACAATATGTATTGGATGGCAGCAAATTGCGCACACCACAGGGCGATTACGACAATAATGGCCTTCAGCACAACGATCTTTACCTGCCAATGGGCAAAATCAGCATAGGCATACCTGTTTTTGAACTAGGTATTTCTTTTTCTACAGAAAAATTACTGATCGGTGCAGCATCTTTACCTGTGTTTGCACCTATTATAAAGGAGCGATCGCCCGGGCGGTTTAACCTACAACCTGAACGTCACTATGTACTACATGGCAAATATCAATTCAAATTTGGGGACTACCTCGCGCTCACACCGGGCGTACTCCTCAAATCTGATCTTGTGGCAACACAAGCCGAATTGGCAACCATGGCAGTATGGAAAGACAAATTCATCGCCGGAGTTTCCTACAGGGGCTTCTCCGCCCGTAGTAATGACGCTGTTGTAATCATGGCCGGATTGGCCGTGAACGAGAAGACAACCGTAGTGTATGCATACGATATACCCATGTCCGGGTTACAAAGCACCAATAGAGGTAGTCATGAATTGATGTTGCGCTATAATTTTAACAAACCAATTGGGGCTGGAAAATTACCACCAATTATATACAATCCACGTTTTTTGAACTAAAAATTCCGCAGGATAGAAGGTCTGTAAGTGACGTCATACCCGTTTTTTTACTCAAAATCGCTGATATTTGGACGTTTTTCGGCTAAATCCAAATCAAAGTGTTAAAATTTTAACATAGCAATACCAAAGTACAATTCTAATGCGTTAATGAGCCGCTCTTTTAACCATTTAGAACCTTCCGAACATTTTTTTTCAATATCGTTTGTTTGGATTGTATTTAATCAACTACCTTTACGGCTGTTTTTATAATACGTACAAAAAAAGTAGGTAAATCACACGGGTGTTAAATATGCTACAACTACAAAAATCGCTCTTGTTTCTCAGCTTATTGGCGGCTGTTCTTTCATCATGTGGTCGCAGCGAAGGCGGCCAACTTGTAGGAGCCTTAGACCGTCCTAAATGGAGAGGCATTAATCCCTACGGAATGTTATATATTCCGTCAGGCACACTTCACATCGGCGCAGGTGACGAAGATGTAAGTAAACAACAAGTTTCACGACCAAAGGCGATCTCTATTCAGGGATTCTTTATGGACGAAACCGAAATCACCAACAACGAGTACCGCCAATTCACTGAATGGGTGCGTGACTCCTTGGCGCACGAAGCACTCCAACACTATTTGGAGGATGAAGGCGACGGCAGCGCAGAAAAACAATTGATTGACTGGGAACAGGACATTGATTGGGAAGAAAGCGCAGAGGAACTTCAAGACCTTTATTACCAAGGAAACGAAAGTTTCGCTGGTCGTAAGGAATTGGATGTAACTAAAATGGTGTTCGAAATGCAGTGGTATGATTGGCAACGCGCCGCACACGACCGCAACAGTAACCGTACATCCCACATTCATAAGGAGAAAGTGAAAATTTACCCAGACTCTTTGGCGTGGGTACGTGATTATGCTTATTCTTATAATGAGCCGATGACGCGTAACTATTTCTGGCATCCAGCCTTCGACGAGTATCCTGTTGTTGGTGTAAATTGGAAAATGGCAAAGGCTTTCTGCTACTGGCGTACCAAACTTTGGAATATGTACAAAGATGGTGAGCCAACATCAGAAGACTTCCGTTTACCAACCGAGCACGAATGGGAATGGGCTGCACGCGGTGGCCGCGAACTAGCACCTTATCCTTGGGGCGCTTACTACACACGTAACTCTAAAGGTTGCCTTTTGGCTAACTTTAAGCCAGGTCGTGGTAATTACCCTGAAGATGGTGGCTTGTACACGGTTCCTGTGGACAAGTATTTCCCTAACGATTACGGCTTGTTCTGTATGGCTGGTAACGTATCTGAGTGGACAGAGACTGCATACTTCGAGAACTCTTATTCATTCATGCACGATTTGAACCCTGATGTACGCTACGACGCAAAAGACGAAGATCCTATTACTGCAAAACGCAAAGTGATTCGCGGTGGTTCTTGGAAAGATGTGGCCTTTTTCTTGCAAGCAGGCACACGCTCATGGGAATACCAAGATACTACAAAATGTTATGTAGGATTCCGTTGCGTATTGACCTTCTTGGGTCGTTCTATCAACGATTTCTAGTTTTTTAAAACTAAGTAATAACTTAAAGCGGTTGAGCGGTTGAAATCATAGGATCAATACTTAAATATTAATGGATGTTCATTCAGAAATCTAATATTTAATGCGCCTAGTGTTCAACCCCTCAACCGCTCCATTTTAAAGTATAAAACACGCATTATTTGCGTATTATACAGTTGCGGTGCAAAGTTTTAGTATGGTATAATTGTCCGTTAAACACTTACAAATGGTTGTTCATTTGCAATTTGTTTACATTTCGCTAAAAATTTCTTAACAATTAAATCATATTTTTACCTTTGCAGCGTTTTACAGGTGTGAGATTCAGATTTCGCATTTGATTCAAGCAAATTTACAATCAGTTTAATTATTTTTTTGGTTTTAACCCAGTTTTCAAACTGCTAAAAAAGTATCATCAAAAATGAGTTTCGTCAAATCAAAAGGTTTCAAGTACCTCAAAAACTTGTTGATCGGTGTTGGTGCCGCCTTCGTTCTTGCAGGTGCGCTTTTCAAACTCGAATCTTGGGAGGGTGCCTCCGAAATGCTTATCCTAGGTATGGGCATTGAAATTTTCATCTTCCTTTTATTAGGTATTCTCGGGCCAGATCCGGATTACTATTGGGACAAATTGTATCCAGGTCTTGCTGACTATGATGCACGCCTTCAACCCTTGTCTGCAGGTGGCCAACAATTGAACTTGCAAGAGTTCCAACCATTGCATGGTGATGTAGTAGAGCGCCAATTGGGTGGTATGTTAACCGAATTGCAATCTATGTCAAAAAGCATGGGTGCGTTGAAATCTTTGCAGGAAGTTGATTTCTCTGGTACACAAGACCAGATCAAATCAATGAGCAATTTTTACACCAAGATGAACGAAGCAATGTCGGACATGGCTAAATCTGCGGAAGATGTAAAAGCTTACAAAGATCAAATGGGCGCATTGAACAAAAACCTTGGTTCTTTGAACTCGGTGTACGGTAACATGCTTACTGCTATGTCGAACATAGGTCGTCAATAATTTGACATTTGCTGCAATTTTTTGATAATCAAACATTTGATTGTCCCGAACAGAAAAAATTAATATTCAAATTTTAAAAATAACGAACTATGTCAATACCAAAGGAGCCGCGGCAGTTGATGATCAACCTGATGTATCTGGTACTGACCGCGCTGCTGGCCCTCAACGTATCCGCTGAGGTTATGAATGCTTTCTTCTCTTTGGATAGAGGTATGAAAGTGAGCCGCGATATTGTTGATAAAAATAACGTAGCACTTACAACTGCTATTGAAAAAGGAGCAAAGGATTATCCTAGTGCGCAAGCCGAGGATTATAAAAACCGCGCTATTAAAGTTTCTCAGTTGACCAATGATTTTGTGACTTATATCGAAGACATTCGCACAGAATTAACAACTAAAGCTGGTGGCCCTGATCCAAGAATCCCAGGTCAGCCTAAGGATATTCGTAACAAAGACCTTACTACAAAGTGGTTTGTTAACGATAAGAAAGGTGATGAAATCATGCAGAAAATACTGTCCACTCGCGATGAAATTATCAAATTAGTTGATAATGACCCATCTACGGTAGCGGCGTTGTCTTTAGCCATTGAAGAATTGCCTGCTGGAACTAAAGCAAAAACATGGCCTGAATACAAATTCAAGCAAATGCCCGTATCTGCGGTTTTTCCTCTTTTAGGAAAAATTCAGAGCGATGCTAAAAGTTCTACTACTGCCGCATTAAACTATTGTGCAACAAAAGTTCAAGGTACAGATATTAAGTTTGATAAGTTTTTGCCTGGTGTAAATCCAAAGAAAAACTATATTATCTTAGGTGAAACTTTTGAAGCAGAAGTTTACATGAGTGCATTTAGTTCTAAGTCCGACAACGTAAATATTAACGTCGATGGTCAAAATGTTCAACTTAAAGACGGTATCGGTACTTTTTCTCAAAAGGCTGGTTCTATCGGTGAGAAGAACTACACTGTAACACTAAATGTAAAGAACCCAGCAACAGGAGCAGTTGAATCGGTTAAAAAGGTATTCTCTTATGAAGTAGGTCAGCGTTCTATCGCTATCTCTCTTGATAAAATGAATGTATTTTATATCGGTGTTGATAACCCAATCTCTGTTTCGGCAGCGGGTGTATCTTCTAACGATGTAAAAGTAACTGGAACTGGTGCTGGTATCGCCGTTAGTAAAGTAGGTAATGGTAAATATACCGTACGTGTATCTACTCCAGGTGAAGCCTCTTTGACTGTATCTGGTGGTGGTGCTTCTCAAACATTCCCATACCGCGTAAAGCGTATTCCCGATCCAACCCCTTTGTTGGGTGCTAAGCACCGTTCAAAAGCAATGGGTAACGGTGAATTCAAAGCGCAATCCGGTATTGCGGCTGTTTTGGAAAACTTTGATTTTGATGTACGCTGCGAAGTAGTTGGTTTTGAAGCCACTTACTTGAAAAAGCGTCAAGATCCATCTCCTGAAATTGCCAATGGTGGTGCCCGTTTTAACGAAAAGGTACAAAGCATGGTTAATCAGGCTGGCCCTGGGGATCAATATTTCTTTGATAACGTGAAGGCTAAATGTCCAGGTGATACTGGCCCACGTAACCTAGGTGCACTTTCTTTTAAAATAAAATAATCCAAAATAAAATTGTTAAAGGTTGTGCTGGGGATACCCTAGCACAACCTTTGGCAGTTTAAGAGCATGCAACAATAGATTTACTTTCCGAAGGATGTTTATTGCCTGAATGCCAACAATACAATCGAAATTGCTTAAACATTATCTAATTAAAACTATTTAGCGCAATGCAAAATTTTTTCAAATGGACTTGCCTCTGCTTCCTTTTAGCGGCAGCACCTTTGGCAGTTATGGCTCAAGACCCAGAAGAGGTAGAGGTAGAACAAACTGAAACAGGGCCAGTAGTTGCTCCTGGTGATATGCCTATTGACGATGTTGTTAAAAAGGAGATTATGACGCAACGCAAGGTATTGGCTTATCAACCAATTCGCGAAAGCGATATTTTTTGGGAAAAACGCGTATGGCGTATCATCGACATTCGCGAAAAGATGAACCTTCCCTTCGCATATCCAGAAGAGCCGTTCTTCAAAATCCTTTCCGATGCTGCTACTAAAGGTGAAATGCCTGTATATAGTACCGAAGATGATAAATTCACCAAACGCTTAAGTACAACTGACGTACTTGGAATGTTGTCTAAAACGGACACCGTTATCACATTCGACCCTGAAACTTACGAAGAAAAGACGCAGATCGTTCGTAATGACATCAACTGGGAAGACGTAAAGCGTTTCCGTATCAAAGAAATTTGGTTTTTTGATAAAGAAACTTCTACAATGAACGTACGCATCATGGGTATTGCACCTTTGATCGACGTAAAAGACGAACAAGGTAATTTCCGCTTCGAGCGTCCATTATTTTGGGTGTATTACCCACAAGCACGCGAACTTTTTGCTCGCCACCGTGTATTCACGATGGGCGGTAATACCAACGCTACGATCTCTTGGGAAGACCAATTGGAGCAGCGCCACTTCGCGTCCTATATCTATAAAGAATCAAACGTGTATGACCGCAAATTAGAAGAATACCTTACAGGTGTTGACCTTCTAATGGAGTCTGAAAAGATCAAAAATGAGATTTTCAACTTCGAACATGATTTGTGGCAGTATTAATTGATACCAAACACTAGATTTCTTTTAGTATTAAATAAGCTATTGCACTGCGCAATAGCTTATTTTTTTTGCTTCCTAAGTAGATGAACATAGATACTTCATCGAAAAAAAAGAAACGCTTTTTTTTTATAGCGTTCTTTTGTAGGCTAATTGTAATGTACCCTTCATGCAAGTTACACGCACCGTATTAGATCGTATTTACGAGTTTTTATCTCGCAGAATAGTGTACCATACACTGTTCTGGCTGATCGTATATACTTGTCTAGTGGCATTGGATTATCGGCAAAATGAAGATTTCTTGCTCGCCATTACCAATGAATTTATTACGTTAGTATTTTATATGGTGATCGTTTACTGCAATTTGTTGTACTTGATCCCAAAATTGATGGCGCGCAGTGTCCCAACTTATCTTGTAATGATGGTGGTCATGTGCGCTGTGGTAACACCGATACAGGTATTGGCCCTCTTCTTGAAATTTTACGGCCAATTTGACTTTCAAAAAGCACTACTCGATCAACAAAGCAATTTATTGCTAGGGAATATCACCATGGCATTGCTTTCTACGGTTTTGAGGGTTATTATGGATTGGTGGCGTTACCAACAAGAAAAGCAAGACCTACTCACACGCACCATGCAAAGTGAGTTGCGTTTTCTGAAAAGCCAAATCAATCCGCATTTTTTGTTCAATACCTTGAATAATTTGTATGCTTTGACGCTTAAAAAAAGCGACCAAGCCCCAGAAATCGTACTCAAACTTTCCGAAATCATGCGGTATATGCTGTACGAGTGCAACGAAAAGCAGGTCCTTTTGAGCAAAGAAATACTGTATATGAACAATTACCTTGATTTAGAACGACTACGCCAACCCAAAGATGCCGATATTAGTTTTATTTCAAAAGGACGCGTAAGTGAGCAAATGGTCGCTCCCCTATTGTTTGTACCGTTTGTGGAAAATAGTTTTAAGCATGGGTTGAACCATCAAATTAATGGCGGCGGATTTGTACATATTAGTTTACACGTCTCCGACAATGATCTGGAGTTTATTATTGAAAACTCTAAGACAGAACATTTGCCCCAAATGTCGCATCCTAGAAGTGGCGGTATTGGTTTGGTGAATGTAAAGCAGCGGTTACAAATGTTGTACCCCGATGCCTATAGTTTAACCATAAAAGACGAGCCGGGTCGCTATACAGTAACGCTAAATTTGAGTTTATAGTCAAAAGCATTCTAATGTGGATTGTGGTCTAAAAAAATCCCCTCATTTCATTTTTTTCCCCGATATTGCCCCCCGTTTCTCTTTATTTTTATTTATTTTGTATTACTGCTATCATTATATACTATGCTGAATGTCTTAATTGTTGACGATGAACCGCTTGCACTTGATGTTTTAGAAACTTTTATTGGCCAAATGCCCGAATTGAAATTGGTGCGCCGCTGTACCAATGCCTTAGAAGCCAATGAAGCACTCAAGTCGCTGGATATTGATTTGATGTTTATTGATATTCAAATGCCACAATTGACGGGCATTGATTTTGTAAAAACACTCACCGATCCACCAATGGTGGTCTTTACTACGGCATATCCTAATTACGCTATTCAGGGTTTTGACCTGAATGCGCTGGATTACCTACTGAAACCCATTTCTTTAGAGCGATTTATGCGTGCTGTGAACCGCGCAGTAGAACACCATGAAGCCATGAACCGCGACACCACAAGTAGCGCAGGAGCGGCAGAAGATAGTTCGGATTTTTTCTTTGTAAAAGCAGATAAAAAACTCGTAAAAGTTAATTTTGACGATATTATCTATATCGAAGGCTTAAAGGATTATGTCATTATTAGATTGCTCAATACAAGGGTGATTACGCTCCAAACGATGAAAAGTTTGGAAGATAAATTACCATCCAACAAATTTCGCCGTATTCACCGATCTTTTATTGTGGGTATGGATAAAATTTTGGCTATTGACGGCAGCCTAGTTGAAGTAATGGAAAAAGACAAACCCAAATCTTTGCCTATTGGCAAGAATTATCGCGATGAATTGTTGGAAATGATTGAGAAAAACAGACTGTAATCCGCCCTCCCCTACTACAACTAATTATTATGCCCTCACAGCAATGGTTGTTACTTCGCTGTGCAAAATATCATATAAAATATCGTGGTATTCAGGGAAATCGGGTAAATTATTATGTCCAGCACCAACTATTGGATGGAGGTGGATATTATTAGGATTAATCGTTTTTAATTTTTCGCTTTGATTATACGGAATTAACCTGTCTCGAGTGCCATGAAGTATATGCACGGGGCAGGTTACTTTTTTTATAAATAAATCGGTACGGATATGGTACCGCAATATCCAGCGCAACGGCAACCAAAAACCATAACGGTTGATGTGGTAGAGGAAAGAATAATAAGGACAATCTAAAATGAGCAAAGCGGGGTCATTCCAAGATGCGATACGCGTTGCAATACCACTGCCTAATGACCTGCCATAAAGGACAATTGGTTTGTCTTCATAAGTAGCTTCTAGCCATTTATATACTTGCTGTAAATCATTGTAAAGGATGGTTTCGGTGCGTTTGCCAGCACTTTTACCAAACCCACGGTAATCCAAGATAAAGAAATCATAGCCTTTTCCCACAAAATCTTTTGCAAACTTACCCCATCCTTTTATACTGCGCGAATTTCCTTTGATATAAAAAACAACACCTTTACAATTGGGGACTTTAAAATGTAAACCATTAACGGTACCACCATCCTCCATCTCAAAATTGACTTCCGAAAAAGGGAATGGATATTTATAAACGAACCATTTGGGTAGCCGTTCTGGTCGGAAAAAGAAAAAATCTTGTCCCAAATAGAACAGAACACAAAGACCAGCGTAAACAATGGCACTTAAATAAATTAGATGACCCCATATTGGCATGGGGCAAAGTTGCATAGATTGTTTTGAAAAAGAAAAGTATTCAACAGAAAAGAGAAAAAAAGGAATATTAAGCAACAATTAAACTACTTTTGCGGCGTAGATGAGGGTGCATTACAATATTTCAGAATTACCTATTTTCCAACGAGGAGTCCTTACGATTGGATCGTTTGATGGTGTGCACTCGGGGCACCGCCGGATATTGGAGCAAGTGCGCAATATGGCGTTGCAAATAAATGGGGAAAGCGTGGTCATAACATTTGATCCGCATCCAAGAACGGTGATTGGGCAGTTGTCCAGTGATTTTCATTTGCTTACAACCACCGAGGAAAAGATTGATTTATTGCGACAAACTGGTATTGACCACGTGGTGGTGGTACCCTTTACACCCGAGTTTGCTGCACTTTCCGCTAAGGCTTATGTAGAAGATTTTTTAATTGCCAAATTTAACCCACATACTATTGTTATTGGTTACGACCATAAATTTGGCAATGACCGGCAAGGTGACCTATCTTTTTTAGCGCAATACGCCGAGCAAGGTATTTTTCAAATAGAAGAAATCTCCGCGCAAGAAATAGATGACATTACGGTTTCTTCTTCAAAAATACGAAAAGCACTGCAAAAGACCGAGGTAGAAGTGGCCAATCGTTTACTCAGCCACCCCTTTACATTGACAGGAGAGGTAGTGTATGGCAACCAAATTGGACGCACTATAGGTTTTCCTACGGCCAATATTAAGATCACAGATACTTACAAACTCATTCCACCCATTGGTATTTATGCTGCTTATGCGCTCCTAAAAGGCCACGATAAGCGCATTCCCTCCATGTTATATATCGGTGAGCGCCCTACTATTGAAGGAGCAAGCGAACTTAGGGTAGAGGTAAATTTGTTGCATTTTGATGGCGATCTTTACGGGCAGCAATTGCAGGTAGAAGTGATTGGATTTATTAGAGGTGATAAAAAACTGGATGGATTGGATGCCT
>JAAFHO010000918.1 GCA_013297575.1 Chitinophagales bacterium | reverse complement strand
CCTAACTCTTGGAATCGCAGTTCTATGGGAAAATATCTCGTTGTTTCCAATAAAAAAACAGGACTTTCTGGCCTGATTGATGACCAGGGAAAGGATGTTTTGCCGGTTAAATACCATAAATTAAGCAATATTTGGAACGGTAGGGTGGTGGTAGATAATACCATTATTGATAGTAATGGATTAGTGCTGCATAGATCAAGGTTGCATCTAATGCCTAATATTAGTGAAGAAGGTTTAATTTACGCCAAAGACACAAGTACCAATCGAATCGGGTTTGTGGATACAGACGGAAATACCCGCATTGCACCTCAGTTTTTGAGGGCGTATGGTTTTTATAAAGGGCTAGCATTTTGCCAATTTGGGGATAGTTCGTGGGCAATTATCAATACATCTGGTCAAAAATTGATGCAGGTTTATCGGGATACCAATGCTCAAAACCGTAGTGCTTATACCCGAGTAAACGGTTGTTCTGGTGGAGTTCGTATTGATGAGGGTTTGGTTTGGTCCGAACAATACTTATTTGTCCGGCAAAGCGATCATTATTGGCATTGTTTGGATTGGAATTTAAAAGAACTGACGACCATACCCTTCGACACACCGCCTCTAAAGGTAGATTGGCGTGGACTTGAAGGCTTTTTTGGCACAAAAGACGGATTAGTCCTGCTTTATGACCTAAATTGGCAATTACTACTGAAACCCATATACGACCAGATCGAAGATGCCAATCAGAATGATGATTTTAGTTTTAGTATTTCACCTGTCAAAAGGATGATCGCCCACACTGGTGATAAAATAATCTATTTGGACAAGTCTTTTCATCCAATTACGGAAGCCTTCGAGCGTGGAGAAGTGGTAAGCGTGAATGATTTTTGTATTATTTTTCGAAAAAATGAAAAATTTGGTGCCTTTAACATCTTAGGGCAGCATAGGTTGGCGCCTAATTACGATTATATCCAACACCTGAATATCGAAGGGGTTCCTCTTTTTCAAAACACATTTTTTGTCGGTATTAATGGGCGTTTCGGGATTCTGGATTCCAGCGGAACAACATTGGTGCCACTTGTTTTTAGGGTTATAACATCTTCATCCCGCAAGGACTGCAATCCTTTCCGCATCGAAGGGGTAGTCGATTCGATGGATGGAAAGTGGTTTTTTATCAATGCTTTAGGTGTATTTAAGGCTTTTCCAGATTCGATACTTTCGGCCCAAGCCTACGGGCCAGAGTGTATAGTGCGTACGGCCAAGCACGAATATTGGGTTGATATAATGGATGGTTCACTCCAGCCAAGAACGATCACAAAGCGAATCAATACGAATAAGACCGTCGAAAGATTACGAGCGCAATGGGATCAATTTGAAAAATCACCTTATCAAAGTAGTAATGTTGAATTTGTCAGTAATAAATTGATCCATGTTGTAAAGCATACACCCAATGGCCAATACGACCAAGAAGCACTGTTGGATACCAATGGGAATATGGTTTTAGACCGCCTAAATACCGTAGTTTGTAATGGTAGAGATTTAGATTATGTACAAGATGGTTTTTATCGCCAATGGGGCGTGCCTTTAATGGGTAAATACCGATTGAGTGGGCAAGGTGTAAGTAAGAAACAAGGGGAATTTATCGAAACATATACATGCGCGCTCCAAGATACTCGTGTTTTGGCGCAAGGCATTTTCAGACAAGATGGGACTTGCATTTTACCTGCAAAATGTGACCAAGTAATTGAATTTGATTACGACAAAAGATTGTATTTTGTTTATTTTAAAGAGCGACAAGATATTTTCGATGCAGAAAAAGGTATCTTCTTGCCGCATTTATTGCGTTTTGGGCCATATTTTGAAAATGCAGATAGACATTATTATTCCAGAACTCCCCAAGGATTTATTTGGCTGGAAAGTGAAGGGCGTAGTTTGGGCTTAGTTCGGATATCAGACGGTGTTCCGTTTTTTAAAGAGGATTAAATCCCCCTCCTACGCTTCATTACCATTTTACCACGCTTCATTTGAATAATACAACCCTCTAAGTTGTAAAATTATGCCAACGATCCACGTCCACGCACCTTTGCGGCAGTAAATGGATTTAGTGAATAGTTTTAACGTCTGTATCAATAAGATTACCGTTTACCCCAAAACTCCAAAAGAAAAATTAAATTTATAACCAACTTATAATAATGAAAATTGCACTTTTTTTAGTCATCCTTATCCTCTGCGCTGCGTATTTGTTTTCGGCATCGAAAGACAAGCAAGAGGCATCGAATTACTTGTCAAAAGGT
>JAAFHO010000915.1 GCA_013297575.1 Chitinophagales bacterium | reverse complement strand
TATAAAGAAGGTGCTACTTGGGGTATGGAAAAAAAGTCATTAGACGTAATTATTAACCTTGTTTCTAATTCTATACTTGACGATGCTGCTATTGCACAGGCTGTCGGCGCACCTATCGAAAAAGTAGCGAAGATTAGAAAGCAAATTCAGGACAATATAGAATAGATTCCTTAACTAGATTTCTTGAAAACAGAATAATCTGATTTCTAAAAAGAATAATGGCTATTTCTGATTGTTAGTATAAACCCTTTTTAGTATAATTAAAATGGAGCACATATCAAAATTAATCAACGAAAGAAACGATTCTTACTATAAAAGAGGATTCAAGGCTGGATTCGCTTATGGATTCGCTCTTGGTGTGGAAATAGCCACAAGGAGGCATATAGAAAAAGTTATAATTCGTTTAATGCTTTATCCAGAATTTGACGATACTTTTATTTCCCGAGTGACTGATACACCTATCAAAAAAGTAGCAAAAATCAGAAAAGAAATGAAGTGCCGCACAACTATAGAATAACTTGTATCCCCAAAAAAAAATCCCGCTACTAAAAAACATCTAGTAGCGGGATTTTTTTTTGCACTTCCCAAGTTTATTTCGCTTTAAAAGACCAAGTAATCCACACCTTAGAGGCCACTACCCCATCAGGCATACAGCCTGTAGATAACATCCTCAAAGTAACAGGTTGCTTGGTGGTAACGGCTGTTTGAATAGCTTCCTGAACTGCTGCGCCTTCATTACAGGTAAAAAGCAGCGTTTGGTTGGCTTTTTTATAGTATTCGCTTTCAATATGCGTAACCAGCATTGATACGGGCGGGTTTTCCTGCATAGCATACATCGCCAAAACACCTGTACTCAATTCACCCGCTGCACATTGAGCCGCAAAATATATGCTTTTAAATGGGTTTTGTGACCGCCAGCCATAAGGCAATGCTACTTCCGCTTTATTGCCATCGCAGGAGCGCATACGCACACCCATGAACCACGCACCCGGCAAACGGGAAAATAAAAAGAACCGCATGCCAATGCCTGAGTTCAACCACGATAAATATTTTGCTTTATTCATACGATTAACTTATCTACTACGCATTCGAATGACCGGACAAATCATTTCTTCCAATGAAATTCCGCCGTGCTGGAACGTGTTTTTATAATAATTATTAAAATGGTTGTAGTTGTTCGGATATAAAAAGAAATAGTCCTCTTTCGCAAAAATAAACGTACTACTCACATTGGGACGCGGTAAACCAGCAATGCTTGGGTCTTTAATTGCTAGTACATCCTTGGGGTCGTATTGCAAATTACGGCCTACTTTATAGCGCAAATTTGTGGTTGTTTCCCGGTCACCCACTACTTTGGAGGGCGACTTAACACGGATTGTGCCGTGATCGGTAGTGACAAACAACTGCACATCACGACCTTGTAGTTTTTGGATGGCCGACCAAAGCGGCGAATGCAAGAACCAAGAACGCGTCAATGAACGGTATGCGCGCTCATCACCAGCCAATTCCTTAAGTACTTCCATCTCGGTACGAGCATGCGAAAGCATATCAATAAAGTTATAGACAATCACCGTACAGTCGTTATTTAAATACCGTAAGATATTGTCATTCAATTCTTTACCGTGATTCACATTGGTCACCTTAAAGTAATCCCACTTAATACCTTTATGGAAGGTTCGATCTAATTGCTTTTCAAGAAAAAAGTCTTCTGAAAGGTTTTTTCCACCTTCGTCTGTATCGTTTTTCCATTTATCTGGAAAATTTTTCTCAATATCCGATGGCATCATACCCGCAAAAATAGCGTTACGACTGTACTGAGTAGCCGTTGGGAGAATACTGAAAAAATAACCTTCGTTTTCGGTACGAAACTGCTCATTTAGTACTGGTTCGATTACTTTCCATTGGTCGTAGCGCAAATTATCGAGCAATAGCACAATCGTAGGTACTTCGGTATTTACGTGTGGAAAAATATGTTTGCGCATCATGGAATGCGACATAACAGGGCCAACCTCTTTATTTTTATCCACCCAAGAGAAATAGTTCTTGGTCACAAATTTAGAAAATTCAACATTGGCCTGTTCTTTTTGCTGCGACAATATATCACCTACCTCTGCTTGATTGGTATCCACGCGAAGCTCCCAATTGACAATTTTTTTATAGGCATCTACCCATTCATTATGATCGAGGCCACCTGTAATTTGCATAAAAATTTGGCGGAACTCCATCTGATAATCCATCGCTGTTTTTTCGCTGACCAACCTTTTATTGTCAATCAACTTCTTGAG
>JAAFHO010000914.1 GCA_013297575.1 Chitinophagales bacterium | reverse complement strand
GTACGAAACTGCTCAATTTCTAAGGTGCGCTCCTTATTCATAGGATCGCTTTCGCTGCCTTCTAATGGATTCATTACAGGCGCGTCACTGTCGGTAGCACCGCGAATTGTGATAATTTGACGCTCGCGGAGTTCCGTTTCGTCTGCTGGATCCATATTCCACGCAAAAAACTGACGCTCGCTGGAATTGCCCCATTCATCATTTTCGGTCATAGTTATTTGCTCGTAATTATCATCGCAAGTGTTGAGGGTGGCTTCGGCTACGTGGTTATTTCCATCCCTTACATAAGCAATGGCTACCTGACTATTGGGGTTAAATTTTGCCAATTCAGCCCATAAGTCGTCCGAATCCTGAACGCGATTACCATTCACTTCAACAATAAGGTCGCCTGCTTGAAGCCCTGCCAATTTAGCCGCCGAATTACAAACGACATTAACGACGTTAGCGCCGCGACGGTTTCCCGTCGTGACGCTTTCGTTGCAAACTCCTAAGCAAGCAGATTTGCTTCGGATTTCTATATCTTTATTGTTCCAATCCGCCTGGCCCCAATCCCACGATTCTTGTTCCCCGGCGGTGGCCTCGATGGTTTCTACCTTGCCATCTCGTTTGTATTTAACTTTGATTTTATCTCCAGGTTTGATGTATTCCATAAAATCTTGGACATCTTCAAAATCGTTGATTTCGGTGTCATTTAATTGTAGGATAATATCGCCATTTTTCAATCCGCTTTTTTCGGCACCCGATTTTTTAGTAATGGATACCCTTAGTCCGGGTTCGTCTTCTACATCACCAAATGGACAAACCCCCAAGAAACCTTTTGGTGTGCGTGCTTGCTTATTGGTTATTTTATTTACGTCGTTGCGATTGGTTAGAACGGCTTCTGTCGTCATTTCTTTGCCATCGCGTTTGTAATTGATTTTTACTTTATCGTCTTTTTTGGCGTTACGGATAAATTTTGTGAGATCAGACCATTTATTAATTTTGGTGTCGTTAAGACTCATAATAATGTCGTTATCGCGCAGTCCTGCTTTCTCAGCAGCGGAATTTTTCACTACCTCAATGACCAATCCGTCTTTGTCTTCATCTTCGTCGGAATCTTCTTCCACACCCAAAAAAGCACCATTGAAATCATAATTATCATCGCTGTTGTAATTGTAATTGTAATTTCTTCCATTTCCGATGGATTTGCTCACCCAATTTACGCCACGGCGTACTTCTAGATCCACATCGCGAATGATATCTTCTACTTCATCTTCAATATCTTCGCCCCGTGTTTTTCGTGGGCCTTCGCTACCGCGAAGCACAATGTTACGTTCTTCATCGCCACCTTCGGAGCGAATTTCAAGGTCAACATTGCTGGCTTTATTGTTTTTTACGTACTCATCAATATTAAAATCGCGCGCTGCTTGGCCTTTTTTAATAATGGTTTCAGAGGTATAAGATCCATCAGCCTCTTTTACCTTTTTGGTGATGACCACTTTTTGTTCGTCGTTCTGTTGTGCAAAAACAGAAAAAGCAGAAATAATAAAGCAAATTAAAATTAAAGTGTGTTTTGTTCGCATAGCTCAAATATAAAAATGAAAAGTTGTGCCAATGACATAGGCGGAATATCAAAGTTGCATACTTCCATAAAATATAGATAAAAAAAATCGACAAACCTGCTTTGGGCATCTACTTTACGGTGGATAAGTTATGAAACAGTATATATCCAAATCGTATTTTTATCCATGAAAGATGAAGTTGAAAACACGTATTATACACATTCTAGTACTTAATCTCTATATTTGCCAAGAAATAAGCCGCAACGGCAAAATAACAGCAACATGGATTTTACCCGTCTATTCGATATTTTAGATTATCAACTCAAGCGTTTTCCGCGCAAGGATGCCTTTGCCAATCGCAATACTGCCGCGCAATGGGAGATAATGAGTACGGAAAAAGCCGTTCACGAGCGCAATTGTATGAGTGCTGGTTTACTACAAATGGGATTCCACCGCGGGCAACGCATAGGCATCATTACCCATTGCGGCAGTACCAAATGGATGATCGCAGATTTGGCCATGTTGCAAATTGGAATAGTTCCTGTACCTATACATGCCACCGCACGACCCGACGAAATAGCCCATATCATCAAAGACGCTGAATTAGCAGGATGCTTCGTCAGCAACGAAGAAATGTTGGTAAAAATTAGTGACCGAAGTCTCAAACTCATCTCCTTTGAGCAACTTGAAGGCGCAACGCCTTGGAACCAAGTCATTTGTGAACCAGATGAGCACGATTTGCAAAAGAT
>JAAFHO010000922.1:368-2262 GCA_013297575.1 Chitinophagales bacterium | reverse complement strand
GCGGTATATGACTGCGTGTCGGTGTCTAATTGAATCGTAGTTTGTGAAAAAGACAGCCAAAACAAATCTTCCAAAGCTGCGGATAGTCCCAGTTCTCCAAGGCTGCGCGGCATCATTTGGTGTGAAAGTTGGCGCACCTCTTGTCCTGTTTGATTGAGTTGTTGGATCAGTGTTTCTAACTGAGGTCTTTGGGTATCTGGTATATAACGTAAAAGTCCACCCGCCATCATTTTTATAGCCGCTATTTGTTGGGCAATGCCGTCGTGTAGGTCGAATGCGATACGGCGGCGCTCATTTTCGGTGGAGTCAACTACATTTTTTGCCCATTGTTGTTGCTGGTCTAGCAAATGTTTGCGTTGGCGGTTTCTGTAGAACATAAATCCGACCAAAGTGCCCAGCAGAATTAATGCAGTAAGTGCTGCCAGCAAACCAATTTGTAGGCGCTGGTTGTTGTTTTCGCGGTTAAGTAGTGATATTTTTTGTTCTTTTTTTGTGTTTTCATATAGTGCTTCGAGTTCAGCGATTTTTTTTTGAGTTTCGCCGCCCTCAATTTCCTCTTTTAAGGCAATAAACTGCTGAAAAAACTCGAGTGCTTTTTGGTAATCTCCTGTTTTTTGGTAATATTGGGATAGCGACTCAAATACATCTTTTTGCTCTGGACGCATGTTGAGTTGCTTAAAAAGAGCCAAACTGCGTAGCAAATACCCTTTGCTATCGTAGAAAAGTGCTTGATCGAGTAGCATTTTTCCGTATTCCATGCTTACAAATGCAATGCCTGCGGAATCGCGATTAGTTTCAACAATTTCCATGGCTTTATTCATTTCGACGATTCCAAGTGCCAATTTCCCTTGTTTCTGTAGTATTTGGGCAATTTGCATCGTCATTCCGGCCAGTTCTTCTTGGTTATTAAGCGTTCTGAAACCTTCCCTTGCCAAAGTCATAAAAAAGATGGCACTATCTAACATATTTCGTTTTTCTAAGGCTTTGCCCAAATGATATTGTGCCGAATAAAGAGAAGGTACTACTAGGTATTTTTGATTAAATTGAATAGCCAGCCTTGCAACACGCTCCACCTCGTTCCATCTATTCAAGGTAGAATTGGTATTGCAAAGTAGGTTATAATAACTTGAAATGACGATATTATTGTCTTTGGCCAGCGGCATCAATTGTTCTATTTGCTGAAGTAAATTTACCACTTGCACCAAATCGCCATTGTCGATTGCGATATTTAACATACCCCTTTTGGCGCGAATTTGTAGCAGTACATTGCCCGATTTTTCAGCCACTTGGAGTTCATTTTGAAAGGCATTTTGTGCTTCTTCTTTTTTTTCTTGAAAATAATATACAGTCCCCAAGTTATCATAAGCAATGGCTATTGCATTGGGTTGTTCGGTTTTTTGCGCAATATTCAATGTTGCTACAGCGATGGATAAGATCGACTCTCTCAAGTTGGGTGCATTGGCCCTGATCCAAGTACTGAGCAGACGCAATTTTGTAGTATCTGGGACAGAAAGATGCAACAGGCTGTCGCCAGCAGAGTTGTACTGTGCGTGGGTAGTATAGTGTCCAATCAGGACAAAGAAAAGTATAATAATTACTAATGATTTTCCCATGTTTTATAATCCGCCCCAATAAGTCGCCTTTAATATCAATGCTCTGTTTTTTAATCCAAATGCTTCTGGTAAGTAATTATCCGTATAAACCAAAAATATATCAGAAGCTGGCTTGAAACGCCATTGCAAGCGTGTGTTGAGGTTTACGTTGTTTTGTTGCTCATTGTATTGCAAATATGTAGTCCAAAAAAGTTTGTTTGTAAAGGTAATATCGAGTTTTGAATTGAGCAATACAAATCTGTTGTCCCTCTTTTCGGTCAATTGGGTTGCTGAATTGATAA
>JAAFHO010000922.1:0-358 GCA_013297575.1 Chitinophagales bacterium | reverse complement strand
CGTTACCCCTCGTATATCATTAAAATCCACACTAACTGAAAGCGCAGCAAAGGGCTGTAAACGATACGCAATTTCTGTGTTTAAATTGAGCCGTCTTCCTTTAGTGTAATAACCGCCATAACGCGATCTAAATGAAAAATTCAGGAGTTTTCGTGGTGTGGTATTAAAATTGAAACCGCCTGCCTGCCAAATATGAATTGTACCTGCTTTAATATAATATGCCGATGAAAATGGATTTAATGGGTTGAAGGGATCCGACAATCGAATCCAATCTTGTGCTGTCCAAACAGACATGCTTGCTTGATTCTTGAAGTATATTTGATAATTACCATAAATCAAATGGTCGGTTTTAAGCCTA
>JAAFHO010000913.1 GCA_013297575.1 Chitinophagales bacterium | reverse complement strand
TTCTAAAATTGCACAAGGATGGATTAAGGCCAAGGCATGTAAGACCAAATTGGAGCGTTCTGGGCGAAATGACGAAATATTTACCCTTATCCACCGCGCCGAACAATGGCTCGCCGCAAACAAAGTTACCAATCCAATTATTAAATGGAAAACGGAGGAATGGGGCGAAATTCCTGCGGATTTTGGAAGAAAATAATAAAAATCGAGGTGTTTTCTTTGCATAGATCTCACTATTCCTAACTCAATACATGGCAAACATAGATAAAGTAGAACTAGATTATTTGTCCATCGACGATTATGACGAACTCAAAACGTTGATGATTGACGCTTATAGCAATATGTCCGATGCTTATTGGCGCGAACGACATATCAAAAAAATGATCGACCTCTTTCCCGATGGACAAGCAGTGATTCGGGTGGACGGGGCGTTAGCAGGTTGTGCCCTGTCGATCATTGTAAATTACAGTGAATTCGATGATGACCATTCGTACAAAGAAATAACAGGCAATTATACCTTTGATACCCATAATTCCAAAGGCGATTATCTGTACGGTATCGATATATTTATCAAATCGGAGTTCCGTGGCTTGCGCTTGGGGCGGCGATTATACGACTACCGGAAGGAATTGTGCGAAAAACTCAATTTGAAAGGTATTTTGTTTGGAGGACGCTTACCCAATTACCACAAATTTGCCGAGGAACTTGGCCCCAAGGATTATATCCAAAAAGTGCGTGAGAAGGAAATTCACGACCCGGTACTCAATTTCCAATTGTCCAATGATTTCCACGTGCGCAAGATCATCAAAGGCTATCTTAAAGGCGATAAAGCCTCTATGGAATACGCTGCACTGCTGGAATGGATCAATATTTATTACGAAAAACCCAAAAAGAAACTTCATACCGACAAAATTGTCATCCGCCTTGGTTTGGTTCAATGGCAAATGCGCCCCTACAAACGGCTGGAAGATCTGATGGAGCAGGCCGAATATTTTGTAGATGCGGTGTCCGGTTACCGTTGCGATTTTGTACTGTTTCCAGAGTTTTTCAATGCTCCACTCATGGCCGAGTATAACCATTTATCGGAACCCGATGCCATCCGAAAACTGGCAGAATATACAGCGGTGATTCGCGATGAATTTGCCAAATTAGCCATTTCGTACAATATCAATATCATTACCGGAAGTATGCCGGAGTTAGTGGATGGCACTTTGTACAATGTAGGTTATCTCTGTCAGCGGGATGGTACGGTGGATCGTTTTATCAAAGTGCATGTTACTCCTGATGAGGCCCGTGTATGGGGTATGAAAGGCGGCGATTTTATTCAATCGTATAATACTGATTGTGGGAAAATTGGTATTTTGATCTGCTACGATGTGGAATTTCCCGAATTAGGCCGAATTTTGGCGGATGAAGGTATGTCTATCCTTTTTGTACCGTTCCTAACTGATACTCAAAATGGTTACTCCCGCGTTCGGCATTGCGCACAAGCACGCGCCATTGAGAATGAGTGTTATGTAGCCTTAGCAGGCTGCGTGGGCAATTTGCCCAATGTACACAATATGGATATCCAATTTGCCCAATCGGTGGTATTTACGCCCTGCGATTTTGCATTCCCCACCAACGGTATCAAGGCCGAAGCCACTCCAAATACTGAGATGATTCTCGTAGCCGATGTAGATTTGGATTTGCTCAAGGAATTACACCAATTTGGTAGCGTTCGGAATTTGAAAGACCGAAGAACCGATATGTTTGAAGTAAAATTGATCAAATAATTATTCGGCCTTCTTAAAACACAACTCAAAATTATTCAATAAAAACATGGATATATCCTCATTACGTCGTTCTTATGCTTTACAATCTCTGGATGAATCAGAGGTGTCAAATAACCCCTTTACACAGTTTAAGCAGTGGTTTGAAGAAGCCGTTTCGGCACAAGTCAGCGAACCCAATGCCATGACCTTGGCGACATCTACGCTGGAGGGAAGGCCCTCGGCGCGTATCGTGTTGCTCAAAGGTTTTGACGAGGCGGGTTTTGTTTTTTTTACCAATTACGAAAGCCGAAAAGGGGCAGAAATGGCCGAAAACCCAATGGCAGCACTCCTGTTTTGCTGGCTCGATTTGGAAAGGCAAATCCGGATAGAAGGTCGGATACAGAAGATCAGTCGGGAAGCCTCTGAACAATATTTTGTGAGCCGCCCGAAAAGCAGCCAAATCGGCGCATGGACAAGCCCGCAAAGCACCGTAATTGACAACCGCAATGTATTGGAAATGCGCCAAAAAGCACTAGAGGAACAATACAG
>JAAFHO010000912.1 GCA_013297575.1 Chitinophagales bacterium | reverse complement strand
CCGCAGTGTAGAGGCCGCCCAAGCACTCAACCACCTTTTGAAGCCTTATCAAATTGTTTTTACACCCGATGCACAATTTACGGAAGCCATCAATACGTTGAAACAATTGCACGAAAAATATATCGAACAGGCGGGCATAAGAGATACGACCACATCGGCAAAATCGGTGCTGGAAACTGAAATTTCGGGACTTAAAAAAAGCATTGCGGATTGGACCTTGGAACTGGAAAAACAACTGGCCGCCACAGCACAGGATGCCACGGAATTGGCAGAGAAAAAACAACGCCGCGCCGATTTATTTGGCACACGCAATTTGCTGCAAGAACAAGCAACACTACAAACAAACCTAGAACAAGAACGCCTCCAATGGACAACAACTAACAATAATATCCAACTGATTCGCGAACGCCTAACGGCAAAACACGGTCAGCAGCAGTCCGAAAAAGCGCAATTGGAAGAAACGACCAAACGACTAGCCGACCTTTCGCTGGAATTGCAAACAAAACTCGATAAAGCCTTAGAAAAAGGGCAAATACCTGCATTTTCGGGTCATTTTTCGACCTATATCTTCCAAAATCTATTGCCCGAAGAGGCCGTAGAACGTTTAGAACAACAAAAAAAACACCTCGACGAAACGGCCTTGGCCTTGGCTACCCGACAACAATCCACCCACAATGACCTCGAAATAGCACGCACGCGCCCGGGAGCCGATGCCGATCCGCTGGAAGTGGCCGCTCAACTCCGTGCCGCCGAGGAAGAAAGTAAACGCATCGAGCAACGGATGGGTGCGATTAAAACAGAACTGGACAGCAATGCCACAAGGGCGCAAGAAGCCGCTTCATTTTTGACCCAAATATCGGCTGTAGAACAGGAATGGGAGCGACAAGAACAACTCCGGGCATTGATCGGATCGGCAGATGGTGCTGCATTCCGGCGATATGCGCAGGGGCTTACGCTCGATCAATTGATCCAACACACCAATAAACACTTGTCCAAATTGCAGGGTGGCCGCTATCGGTTGCAAAAACGCGCTGGAAAAGACCTTGAACTCGAAATTTCGGATACTTTTCAAGCCGATTTTGTCCGCTCGGTGAATACTTTGAGTGGTGGAGAAACTTTTTTAGTGAGCCTTGCGCTGGCACTCGGACTGGCGGATATGACCAACCGCAAAACACAGATACAATCGCTATTTATTGATGAAGGCTTTGGTGCATTGGACGAAACTGCACTCGAAATGGCCATAGAAACCTTGGAAAGTCTGCAATCGCAAGGTGTGACGATCGGGGTGATTACCCATATCCGCGAAATGATGAACCGTATTACGACGCAGATTAAGATTGTGAAACAGAGCGATGGATTTAGTACGGTGGTGTGTGTGGGGTGAATAAATCTTTTATTTTTTCATAAACGCTACAATAAAATAAACAATCCACCAGTTTATATGTTTATCGTAATATTGCAATAAACATATAAAAACATGGGCGCAACAAAAACGGAACATTTTACAGACAGCCAGAACGAATTGGCGGTATTTGCAAAAGCACTTGGGCATCCGGCTCGAGTAGCGATTATTGAATTTTTATTAAAGACAGACAAGTGTATTTGCGGCGATATTGTGAACGAATTACCGCTGTCGCAGCCCACGGTTTCGCAGCACCTGCGCGAACTCAAGGACGCTGGATTGATCCAAGGCAATATTGAGGGTAACGCCATTTGTTATTGTATCAATCCGGTGCCGTTTACGAAATTTATGGCCGTAATAACCAATTTTATGCAGCAATACGCCCACAAAGGCTGCTGTTAACACGATACAAACTCAGTTTCTCTTGCTGTAACCCAGCAACAAATATCAATTAAAAATTATGAAATTATCTGATTTATCACAACACCTCAAAACCGTAGATGCGCTGTATTTTGTACAGCCCAACGGCCAAATAGTACCGCCTCATTTTCATATTACGGAAGTAGGTTTAACGACCAAGCACTTTATCGACTGCGGCAGTACTGTGCGCACCGAGCGGGTCGCTAATTTCCAAATTTGGATAGCCGAAGACGTAGATCATCGTTTGAAACCCAAGAGTTTATTGAGTATTATTGCTCAATCTGCGCCCATTTTAGGTCAAGAAGACTTGGATGTGGAAGTGGAATACCAAACAGAAACCATTGGTCGGTACGACTTGGATATACAGGACGGGCAGTTTTTGTTAAAACCCAAATTCACCAATTGTTTGGCGAAAGACACCTGTGGGATTCCCGCAATAAAACAAGCATCAGGTATGTTTGAACTGGTCGGTGCTGATG
>JAAFHO010000910.1 GCA_013297575.1 Chitinophagales bacterium | reverse complement strand
AAGCATTGAAAAACGTGAATTCTGGCAAAGTAAAAGTCCATTTTAAATATATCGGCGATAAAAACCATACCGATATTTACCATCAAGCCCTTAGCGATGCGTTTGAAAGTCTCAAATAAAATTATTGATGCGCTCGGGTAGCGTTGAGGCGGCATACTGTCATAGAGGTAGTATCAGGATTCGTACTTGGCTTGATATTGGGCCTCAGTTTTATCCTTTTGTAAGATAAATACGCTAACAAAATCTTAACAACTTCATATTAAACCCCTTAGCCTCGCCTAAGTCCAAACTGCCGTCGACAAAATACACACACTTTTATATGGAGCGTCGTCAGGTTTTGTGCATAGATTTATAGGACGCTATGCGATTTAATGCACAAAACCTACAGAGTCGAAGTATAAACCGATACATTTTCACCCCGCATGGGTACTTACCCGCGCAACATCCATTTTTATCATGCAAAAACTATTTTTTTCTGGAGCACTACTGCTTTGCCTTGGCTTGGCCATCCAATCTTGTAAAAAAGAAAATATTGGCATCAACAATACCGATAAAATGACCGCCGAAGACTTAATGGCGCACAATGACCTCTCCGAACAACTCGATATTGATACCGACGAAGCCCTAGATGGGTTTATGAGTAATGAAGTGGAAGAGCGCAACGATTGCCCTGTCGTTACTTTCCAACAACCCAAAGGCACGTGGCCAAATACCATTACCCTCGACTATTCCGACGCAGGCTGTACCAAAGGCGGACATACCTACAAAGGAAAGATCGTGATTACCCAAACGAATCCGATGAACGTAAATGGTGCTGTACGCAGCCTTAGTTTTGAAAATTTCTTTATCGAAGGCGTACAAGTATCAGGCACCAAAACAGTAACACAAGCAGGTCTTAACACTGCTGGCTTACCGAAATTTAATATAGTGGCCGATGAAACCCTCACTTTCCCTGATGGTACAACGGCTACGCACAAAGCCAACCGCGAGCGTACCCAAACAGAGGGAAGCACAACCGCTGTTCGTTTAGACGACGTATGGACGATAACGGGTGCTGCTTCGGGTGTGAACCGCCAAGGCAATGCTTACACCGTAACTTATACCACGCCATTGGTTAAGCGCAATCCTTGTGCGTGGATCAGCGAGGGCGTGATCACTTTTGAGGTAAATAACCTTGTTCGTACCCTCGATTTTGGCGATGGCACTTGCGACCGTGATGCAACGATCACTTTGGCAGATGGTACGGTGAAAAACGTTAAGATTCGTCACCACTGGTGGAAATAAAAAGAAATTGCTAGATTAAAACCATGAGTCATTCCAAGTTTTGGGGTGGCTCTTTTTTTTATAGGTACAACCAAAACTCGATCATGCTTTTTCTTTTCCCTCTTCTTTTCTGATAAATGTTGCTGTACCAATATAAAATTTCCTTTACCTTTATGCCAGCTATTTGGTTAAATTAATCAATTAAACAAAGTACCCCTTTCTTATTTTTCGAATTAAATTCAAATAAAAAAGGTAAAATGAGGTCACCCAATTCATCAAATTATGAGCAACTTACGATTCCTTCTATTTCCAACTATAGTGATATTAGCAGCCTTGGGTTGTAAAAAAGAACCTGTAGAAGCAGTCTTGCCCAATGAGGTAAAACTCGGCGCATCCATTGTTTATTTAAACAGCATAGAAGTTGATTATATTCCCGATTTTCAATATGATTCAATTAATCGGGTAATGAGTTACGGTTTTGTTCAAACAAGGAATCAAGGCCAGATCGAAAATCTATTTGGTTTTGGACTACTTCCTTATAAAACAGGGGAATTTGAACTCACAGATGAAAATATAGTTTACGTAAAAGCAAGAGCCTCTTTTGGACAAACAATAGGCGACGATTCAGAAGGATATGAGTATAAATTGATAGATGCAGACGAAGGTTTTTTTCATGTTGAGTACTTGGATACAGTCAATTTGGAAGTAAAAGGTCGGTTCAAGGCAAAATTTTGCAGGACTTCTAAAAATGGTAATAGAGACCTTGACCTTCCCAAAAATCTTTTATTTCAAGGTGTGTTTTATGAAAATTATGTTATTAAGGAATGAGAGGTTACTCGATTTAAATATTTTTTCAGTATAAAACCGGTATCATACAATGTGTGGTATGGCCACATCAACACGATATAGGGAGTGTTCTAATAACTGTTGCCACGCCTAGTGTGTAAATTCCCTTACCTTTGTGCCTAATATTAGGAAAACAGCAGATAATATTTGGTTGTTAGTGCATTTTTATTTATTATTCAGAATAGAATTGCACCAATTCATTG
>JAAFHO010000911.1 GCA_013297575.1 Chitinophagales bacterium | reverse complement strand
TGCGTTTGAACATGGCTGTTCCGGTGACCGACCGAACTGATCCTAAATTTAGCTCAATGGGTATCATTAATGCAGCAGTGCTAGGACTCACCGATCCTGCTTACAACCAAAACACAAACATTCAGGCAATTCCGAATATGGATGGATTCCCGAATGGTCGCCGCTTGGAGGATGATGTTACGGCTATTGAATTACAGGCAGTTGCTGGTGCAGCATTGGCAGCCATCGGACTTTGGTACGACGATTATACAGCGGGAGGCGCTAACCCAGTTACACCACAACTGCTCAATGTCCTTACCTACCGCACGGGGGTGAATCAAAATGACAAGTCTTTTAAAACAAGTTTCCCTTATGTAGCCACACCTTGGAGTGGCACTGAAATTGGTCAATAAATAAGCCAATAACGCTTAAAAATTAACAAACAATGAATTTAAAATTAATAAAACAAAGCCTGCTGGCACTATTTATGTGTTCGGTAGCCTCTTCGGCGGTTTTGGCATCCAGCCACCGCGAAGCACCTTTGGTATCCAATGATCCATTGGCAGATAATGTGGACTTATATGCGTTCCGCAGTCCCGACAACCCCAATACCATTACCATTATTGCCACGTACGTGCCGATGCAATTGCCGCAGGGTGGGCCAAATTATTATTCATTTGGTCAAAATATTCGCTACGAAATCCATGTGGACAATGATGCCTCTATTCCAGGCGATGAAATCACGTACAGATTTACCTTCAAACAGGTAAATGAAGATCCCACTACGTTTTTTAATATCCGATTGGGCAAACAGAACTTGAAAACGACTTATACGCTCGAAAAAAGTGTAAATGGTGGTGCGACCTTTCAAGTGATTGTGCAAAATGGTACGGTACCTCCACCCAATGTAGGCGACCGTTCTATTGGATCGGCGGTAGGACTGAACACTACTTATCCTGCGTTGATGAGCAGTGCGATCAAAACGGCAACCACGGGCGAAACGGTATTCTGTGGCACCTCTGATGATCCATTTTTTGTGGATTTAGGTGGCATTTTTGACTTAGGCGATGCGCCGCGCCAGGATGGAACACCTGTAGATGGCTTAGCGTGTATGAATGTTAGCACAATTGCTATACAAGTGCCCATTGCATCGTTGTTAAAAGCAGGTGCTCCTGTAGCACCAGCCAACATTTTAGATCCAAATTATGTGATCGGCGTGTGGGCATCTGCCAGCCGCCAGCAAGTGCGCACCTTATCATCTACGGGTGATCCTGCTTATTCTGGACCATGGATACAGGTGTCTCGCCTTGGTATGCCATTGACGAATGAAGCCGTTATTCCAATTGGTAGCAAAGATTTTTGGAATTCTATTTCACCTTACGACGAAATCACAGACGTTACTTTGGACGGTTATTTTTACAATCCAGAATTGGCCCTTTATATGGATGATGCGCAGTTTGGTGGCGCAGTTCCAGGTTTTGCCAAATTGCGTATTCAACACAATTCCCTACAAGGTTTTGATTTTGGAAATGGCAAAGACGGTCTATTTGGTTTAAAAGGCAACGCCGCACTTGCAGGAACGGCACTTGATGATGCTATTTTTGGTACGTTATTGTTGCCAGGTGCAGGCAAACCGCGTTCTGTGGATCTTTGGCCAATATTCCATACGGGTGTACCGAATGTACGTCCATACCAATTGGCCACTGGTAAAGCCGGCAATCCTTTGGCTGCGGGCAAGCCATTTATCAACAATTTTTTGCCCAATGGCGGCGATATGTTGCGCTTAAATATGGCGGTGCCAGTGACGAGCAGAACAGATCCAAAATTCAGTTCATTGGGATTGGTACAAGCGGCAGTACTCGGCTTGACGGATCCGGCGTATAACCAAAATACGGATATCCAAGCGATCCCGAATATGGATGGTTTCCCGAACGGTCGCCGCTTGGAAGATGATGTAACAAGGATTGAATTGCAGGCCGTTTCTGGTGTGGTATTGGCTGCTATTGGTTTATGGTACGATGATTATACGGCTGGTGGTGCAAATCCAGTTACCCCCAATTTGATCAATGTGCTCTCCTATACCACAGGTGTTGAAAGCAATGATGTAGCATTTAGCACAAGTTTCCCTTATGTTGCGGTGCCTCAAAGCGGTACAGGCAGTTGCGGCGGTAAAATTGTGAGTTCCACCAATGAAAATTATCCCGGTGGCATATTAGGTTACAGCCAATTGCCCGTAGTGATGAAAAACTACCCAAATCCATTCCATACCCAAACGACGTTCAAATTCCAAGTCAACCAAGCCGCCAATTTAACGCTGCGCGTGGTTGATCTTC
>JAAFHO010000917.1 GCA_013297575.1 Chitinophagales bacterium | reverse complement strand
AACCGCACAATTAGCCGCTATTTTAGACCGCACTTGCCGTGAAAAAATGTCGGATTATACGGATTATTTCGTGCATTTTGGCCCAGAAACCGAAATATGGGGTATCCCTACACTACGAATAACCAACGGAATTGAAGTGCGAAAAAAAACAGCACGCCAACTAAAAGACCAAAAAAATGGTATGTTGCGGTTATTAGCAGTGGGCAACTGGAACCATACGCTTGGGATAGATCGCCTACTTCAAGGACTGAGTATGTACCATAAAATGGGCAAAAAAGCCACTTTGCGCATTGTTGGTCAAGGTACAGCAATAGACACCTTAAAGCGCTTGGTGCAGGAACTTGGAATGGAGGCAATAGTCTCTTTTTTACCGCCTTGCACTGGGTCCGAATACGACCGATTATTTGATGAGGCCGATATCGCTATTGGAAAATTATATATTCCCGTAAAGGGCCTAGCCGCTACTTCTTCTCTCCGACACCGAGACTATTGCGCCCGAGGCATTCCGTTTGTTTTGGCAGGAAGAGACAGCGATATTTCTGAAAACTGGCCTTTCGCCCTACACCTTCCACAAAATTCTGCTCCGATAAACATTGCAGAAATAGAAGATTTTTATGATAAAATCAAGTTAAATCACCCACATTACCAAGGACAAATGCGCGATTTTGCACTTGAACACTTAGATTGGGCAGGAAAGATAAAGGGAATAATTGCACTTCTGAAGGCATAAGTTTTTACTTATGGCGCAAAAAGTGGCACTATAACCAAAGATTTATATTCAATTTCGTCTCAAAAATATTATGAAAAACATTTGACCTTGAACCTACCTTCTCCTTGTCCGACACACCTGAACCCGAAGCACGTCATCCAACACCACCTTACCCCGATAATCCGCCACTTTTTTCCGGAACCGTACCCGATCCATCTGTAAGCCATCCACATGCCTGCAATACAAACCCCACGCAGGCAACTCGCCAAACATAGAAAACTCAGGATAATCTCGCTCCCGTTCAGGTACTTTGAGCAGGCTGTCCATTGGCACAAAAGCAATATTACGATCACCTCCACCAGCGTAACTGACACGGATATTTTCCAACCGCACATCCACAATTGGATGCCCTGGAATACCTACAATAGAAGCGGGCATCAAGTTATGAGGTTCTTTTACAGGCGGCCCCTCGTGCTCATAACCGATATCGGGTTTGCCCACTGGTACGGCTACTTTAAAATCGTGGAGATAGACCCGCCTCACCTGCCCAGCAGGTACGCGTTGATTACGGTGTCCTAATCGAATAAAAAAGGCATTCCCAGTGTTTTCAGCGCGAATATTGGACACTTCCACATCTTCCAACACGCCACCATCCACTATTTCCAGCGCAATGGCCGATCGAAAAGTATTATAAACCGTGATATCATCCACTTTAATATTTCGGAAACCGCCATAAGAGTTTGTACCAAATTTGACCGCACTGGCACTGGAACGCACCTTACAATGGCGGATCAGGACATGATTACAAGACAAGTCCCTCCGATCCGATTTAAGACAAATACCATCATCGCCGACATCAATATCGCAGTTTTGAACGAGGGTATTTGTACAATCCACCAGATCTATCCCATCATTATTCCAAAAAGCCGTACTTCGCACTTTTATACCATCTATCACTAGGCTATCGCATCGGCCATAGCGTTGTACCCAGCAAGCAGCATTTTTTAACGTAATTCCATTGATTTTTATATTGGTACAATGCTCAAAATCAATCAATTGCGGGCGTTCGCTTTCGTGGGTTCGGTTGTCTTTGTAGCCACCTTGAATCAAGCCCTTTTTATACATTTCGTCGGTATCTGCAGCCAGTGCTTTTCCTCGGCCATCAATCGTACCTTTTCCGCCAATACCAATATTGCGTGCTCCATTGGCCAAAATTAAAGCATACCACCTGTTTCTATCGTAATCAATACGTTTAATACTACCCAATAAGACAGCATCAGCATCCAATAAAATTGTAACATTGTTTTTTAAACAAATACTACCCGTCACAAAATCGCCTTTAGGAATCAATACATTACCGCCACCATCCGTGTGGCATTGGTCAACTGCCTTTTGAATCGCCTCTGTATTCAATGTAACCCCATCTGAGATAGCCCCAAATTGGGTAATATCATAGTTGCGGGGCGTTGATTGGGCTTTGATAAAACATAACGGTACTAGCCCCAAAACAGCCCATAAAATTGTAAATTGAAGTGGAAATTTATATTTCATCGTTTAAGTTTTTTTATATTTT
>JAAFHO010000909.1 GCA_013297575.1 Chitinophagales bacterium | reverse complement strand
TCGATCCTGCTTTTATGGGCAAAGGATTGGGACAGGTAATGATGAACGAAATTCTCGACTTAGGAAGAGCACGTGGTTTGCTTCGGATAGAATTAAGTACGGCCACTATTAACGAACGCGCCATCCGGTTGTACGAAAAGATGGGGTTTGAAAAAGAGGGTATTTTACGCAAATATACCTACCTCAAAAGCGAAGATCGGTTTTTGGATGAAGTGCTGATGGCGGTGTTTTTGTGATATAAAGTACAGTGTATGCAATACTACTTCTTAAAATTAGCCTCAAAATACCCTTCTTTTAATATAACGCTATCCGGTGAATTAGGTGCAACAAATGTAGTTATATCTAATTTAAAAGAAGCCTGAAATCGCCCTGAAACCTCCCCTGTCAGGGTATCAAATTTGATAAGTTGTATATAATCCTCAATATCGTCTGTATCATTTAAGTCATAACTACTTCCCATAATATCACCATCTCCGATTCTTGTTGAATAGGTCGCCTGTAAATTATCCGTGACCAATCTATCAAAAGGGTAAATCACTTGCCGATCCAAAGTGGGTTTTAAAAAAAAAAGACTAAATTGTTTTCGCAACACATTTTCACCGATCAGGTATTCAAAGCCTAGATAGTACAAATTAATTTTTCCGTAACTTGGACTAAGAATTGACTTGAAATATAGGTCTTTATCATTATCAATTATTTGTCCGAATCCATTATAAGCAAACACCGGTTCTTCTTCAACAGGTTCTTCTTTGCGGCAAGCATAAAGGAGTAAAAGTAATAAAATAGTTGATATTTTTTTCATAATAGTATGTTTTTAGAAAAGCATGGCAAAAACAACAAAGAATTTGCCATGCTTTTAATGATTTAGTGTGTTTTAGTTACCGATTACTCCACCACAAACTTTCGTACAAGAGTATATCCATCCTGCAAAAGAATTGCTGCGATATACATGCCCTGTGGTAAATCATGGGGTATTTGCACACAATTACTTGTTTGATGGCCCAATTCTTGCGTTTGAATCAGGCTGCCTTTTGTATCCCAAATACGCACCTGCCGAAGCGTTTTGCTTAATGTTTTGAAGCAAATTTCGGTAGTTACGGGATTTGGGTACAACCAAACATCACTATCCGGATGATCCAAGGGTTGTTCTTCGTATGAACTTAAAGTGCCATTGCTCAATAATTTAAGCAAAAAACCTCTATTGATTCCATCCCCTGTAAGATTGGCACTGCCTACAATAATAATATCGTTGTTTTGGTCGATCTCCATATCCCAAATGGTATAAGCATAACCATTTTCAAAAGTATATGTCCACAACCGTTCAAAGGTGGTGGGCGAGAACTTAGCAACATTAATTTGGTTGGGTGCACTACCAAATGTGAGTCCATTATTCCCCGAAATCACCAAATTTCCTGCCGAATCTTTTCGCATTTGAGACGCGACACCGGCATTTAAGGGCGGTGAATTGACCGGAATTACTTCATCGACTAAAATAGTGTCCGATTGAATATCTAGGTGAATAAATGCAATTTTATAGGGATCATTGTCAAATATTTTTGTAACATAGCACAATGGTTGTCCATTTGTTTGTTCTACGCAATTTAATATTTTATACAGAACATCATATTCTATATTATTATAGTTATATGTATATCTGATCCCGACGTCGCTTTGCAAAATATTCAAATCTGCATCCAATAAAATGGCCCTTAAATTAAAACTGCTGAGATAATACCTTTGCACAGGCTCATTCCAATAAAACTCTAAGATATGGTCATTGAGGTATTGTCCATAAATGGGTTGGTATTGAAGAAAATAGAATGCGTTATCTAGGGCAATATAACAGTTTGCTTTAATGGGCCATCCATTAGTATCACCACGACGCAAAGCACCAAAACTTTCCCAACGATTTTTATAAAGATTAAACTTTACTACTTCGAAGGTCAATACCTCATCATTTCCTAGTTGAACAGCATCAATAACCTGCAAATTTTGCAAAGTGGTATCGAAAGCAAATGAAATAAAAAAACTTTGATTGTCCTTTTTTGCACTCCCAATAAATACATAGCGATCATGGTCATCAAACATGTAAGCACACGTAATAATATCGTAACCATCAGCACCGTTTAGTTCGGCTTGGTGCAGTATATTCCCTTTCAGATCGGTGACAAATGCCTGATACTTTTTGGTATATACTTGCTTGGCAAAACCTATTTTACTACTTCCCAGCGGTGTCATTTCGGTTATGGTGGATCCACTAAAATCTTCGGGTGAATACCCAACCAATATGGTGTCCTGCTGAGCAAATAGAAAGGAGTAAAAAAA